>JBGTHN010000376.1:0-6083 GCA_041746235.1 Pyrinomonadaceae bacterium
GCACAACGAAAAGTCATTACACACTTTGAATTTAACGGTTTATCTAAGTTGCTAGAAATTGTATTTAAAAATGCCGTTTCCCGCCAAATATCTTGAACATAATCTTCAATATTTCCACCAAACTCTTCATTCTCAAACGAAAGATCTTTTATTTGCACAGACAAATTGGAATTGCCCAAAAAATCACTAAACTCAAGTTCTGCATTTTTCAAAGAAACAAGTTTTCGGCTTTCATTTTTAGCTTTTTTACTTTTTACTTTTGCCTTATTGCCATCAAATTTATCGGCTCTTTCAAGCATTCGCTCAATGCGTTTGATATATTCTTGAACCAAAAAATAGCGGGCTTGTTTTCCATCTTCAGGAATTATTTCGCCGACAGGTTTTAGATGTTTAATTGCTTCTTCGATGCGGTCAAGAACATCTTCAATGCGATCTAATTCGTGATTAGTATTTGAAAAATCGTGTGTAAGCCAGACGCTTTCTTTAGCGGCAAGCGGTTTAATTTGTTCAACTTGTGTTACAAAATTATTATTTTCGTGCGAGATTTTTATAATTGTCGGCGAATTTGAATTGAGTGCAGAAAGTCTATTGGCAACGGGTTGAATCAAATTTTTCTCAATCGCACGTTTCAAAGCCCTCGCACCAAGTTCGGGTTTGTAACCTTCATCAATGATTTTTTCGAGTGCGGTCGGTTCTAATTCGATGCGGCAATTTCGACGCACAAAACCTTCACGGGCGAAAACTTTTTGCAATTGGATTCGTGCAATTTGTCCGACATCTTCGCGTCGCAAATTTTCAAACGGTATGATCTTATCAAGCCGATTAAAGAATTCGGGACGAAAGAATTTTTCCGCAGTTTGTCTGTAAATGCTGGCGTTTGATTCGTTCGTTTCACGGAAACCAAGATTAATATTTGCTTCGCGTGTGCCTAGATTTGAGGTCAAAATTATTATCGCGTTAGAAAAATCCGCTGTTCTGCCAAAGGCATCGGTTAAACGACCTTCGCCCAAAACTTGTAATAATAAATTAAAAACATCTGCATCAGCTTTTTCAATTTCGTCCAATAAAACAACGCTGAAAGGTTGTCGGCGAATCGCACTTGTCAGCAAACCTTCGGGTTGGTCAAAAGTTCCGACGAGCCGTGCGACATCATAAGGCGAAACGAATTCGTTCATATCGAAACGTAATAATTTTTCTTCGTTTCCATAAAGATATTTGGCGATCTGTTTCGCTGTTTCGGTTTTTCCGATTCCCGTCGAACCGAGAAAAAGAAACGATGCGAGCGGACGGCTTGTGTCGTTTAATCTCGCTTTCGCAATCGAAATAACATCTGCGGCGGATTCGACTGCGTTTTTTTGTCCGATCACGCCTTCGGAAATTTGTTTGATAATTTCATCTTTTTCTAAATTTTCACGATCATCAAGAAACGCAACTTTTAAACCGCTTTTTGATTCAAATTCCTTTAAAACATCATCGCGTTTTATTTCCGAATTCTGAAATTTATTGCCGATCTGTGCAAGGAAACTCGCCAATTTTCCCGGAAAAAATGCTTCTCGGTTGTAACGTCTTTGTAGATCGAGTGCAGTCGGCAGAGCGTCCAAATCAAATTCGCATTTGTATTTATGTTCAGTATCACGCCGTATGGAAAGCAGAATTTTCAATGTTTCATCTTCGTTAGTTTCTTCGAGTCGAAAGATGTGAAACAGTTCGGCAAAACTGCGGTCTTTTTCCTTAAAAACACGAAATGCTTCGGGCGTAATTTCGCCGACAACTCTAATATCTCGCCGTTCGATGTAAGGTTTGATAACTTGTGCAACATTCAAATCCGAATTCGCACTTACGCCTGCCAAAAAAAGTCCGAGCAGATCATCAAAATAAATCAGATGATCTTTCTCCTTTACTTCCTTTAAGATTGCCATCAGACGATTTTCCCATTGACCAACAAAAGTCATTCCCGAAATCAGACGTTGCGGCGAAATGAGCCAAATCTCATTTTTATCGGAAGATTTATTTGTTTGATTGAAAACTTTTTGATAAGCAAATTCATTCAAAAGATTTGATTTGCCGACTTGGGTTTTACCGACGACCAAAATCGGACGTTTGTCTTTTGATCTCAAGAGATTTGTCAATTCGTTAGTTTCTTTTTCGCGTCCGACGGCACGTTCCAAATCGTCCGGATAAAGCCAATCGAGACAACGCCCGACACGCCTTAATTCATAACTTCCGTCCAAATCACCCTCATCGCCGATTGATGCAAAAGGATTGAATTCCTGCGGTTTATATTTTTGCGGAAGATTTAAATTAAAGTCTAGATTCGTGATATATGCTTTGCTTGTATATGAAAATTCGGCGGGATTTTGTGAGCCTTTTCCGTTGCGTCTTTCGAGTTTGCGAAACTGCTCGGTCAAAACTTCAACCGCACGTTGTTCCAAATCTTCACCGCGTTCCCATTCAAACCAAATGCTCGGAAAATTCGGCGTAAAAACAACTTTTTTGCCAAAGGCATTGAAACTAATAAACAGATATTTGCAGTTAAAACTTTGTGTGCTGAGGAAAAGTCGAAAATTCAAAAGTTTTGACGAGATCAAAGGCGAAAATGTGAACCATGCAAGATGGTCTTGCCGTGCTTCTTTGCCCAGATTTTCATAGTTTTCCCGCAAAGTTTGCGTCAATTTATTCATCGCACGCTGCAAACTTTTGCCGTGTTCAATGGTCTGCAAATCGAAAATTGGACGCACGGAAACTATCGGGTCGGGCTGATTCGCTTGTTTTTGTTCCGTTGCTAGAACGGGAATTGATAAAAGCATTTTTCTTATTCGATCAAGTTATCCGCAGTTTTTTGCAGTTGCATTTCGATCATTTCGATAAAAAGATTTTGCAAAACATTTTGTTCGAGCGAAAATGTTTTTTCCAAAAGTAAATCTTTTACTTTATTGTTTGGCAGATCGTAAACTCGTCTTTCGTCCTGAGATTTTATTGAATCGTGTTTTTCCAGATCAATCGGAAGCGTATATTTGTTAAATTCCCCCGATGTTACAGATACAAGGACACGATCGTTTTTTGCACCGTTTGTGAAACGATGAATACCGATTTCCGCACCAAAACGCGGCAATACCAGATCGCCTTCGATGTGCAGAATAAATCCGAAAGTTTCATTTGGTGTTTTTGCCAGAAAATTTTCCGTTTCGTTTGTTTCTTTTCGCCAAACTTCTCGACCGAAAAGCAGAATGGTTTCGGCTTTTTGCTTTGCTTGTGACTGAGTTGAAAAATATAGAATATTTGAAATCTTATTTTTGTTTTCCCGCATAGAAGTTGCGTAATATCTTGCAATCCGAAACAAAGTTGCGGAATTTTGGCTGAATAAAACGAGTTTTATTTCGTTTGGATTGTGGTATTGAAACTTCAAAAGTTCAAACAGATATTTTCGCAGACGCTTTTCAATTTCGGTTATTTGAATTGGATAATTTGAATCGTTTTGTGATGATTTTCCGTAAATTTCAAGCAGAATTTTATTTTCTGTCTGATTTATTTCATCACTGAATTTATTTAGTTTGTCCAGAAAATTTTGGAGCTTTAGCTTTTTCTCGATGCGTCTGTAATCTTCTTGCGAAATCCAACGTCCGCGTTTTTCCAATGCTTCAAGTTTTATAATTCGGTAAATTTCGTCCTTCAATTCCGTCAAGCGATAACTTGCCAGAAACTTCTGCATTTTTCGTCGAAGTCCGGCAATCTTTTCGGCGTTTGAAGCTAGAACTTTTGTCGCCAAATGTTGAGTTTTAGTTTTGTTTTCGCCGATAAATTCAATATTTAATTTATCGTTCAAAAGACCGCATTTGACCAATAATTTTTTATCAATTGGACGCAGATTTAATTCGGTGGCAATCGGGACGAGCAGTTCGCGTTCCAAAGTTCTTTTCAAAGGTCTTGCTCCGTAACGTATGTCGTAACCTTTTGTTGCTAAATGTTTTAGAGCGTCATTTGTGATCTCAAGTTCGACGGGACGAAAACGTAATCCATCCCGCATTTTGAGTTTTTTGATTTCCAATTCAGCGATGTTTAGAACGGTTTTTTCGTCCAAAGGCGAAAACGGCACGATGCGGTCTAAGCGATTAAAAATTTCGGGACGCAAAAAATCTCTGACGGCGGAATCGAAATGTTTTACAGCATTTTTGCGTTCGCGTGAATTTCGCAAAAAGCCGGATTTTCCGCGTTGAAATTCGCTTGCACCGAGGTTTGAAGTCATCACGATGATCGAATTTGTAAAATCGGCGACACGCCCGACGGAATCCGTCAGACGACCTTCGCCGAGTATTTGCAAAAGTAGATCGAAAAATGAATTATGAGCCTTTTCAAATTCATCAAGCAAAATAACGCTGAACGGCTGTTCACGCACCTTTGCGGTCAATAAACCTTCTTTTTCGCCCGTTCCGCCGATAAGTCTTTGGACGGAAAGTTGGTTGGAAAATTCACTCATATCGAAACGGATCATACGCTCTTTTTCGGTGAAGAAAAATTCAGTTAGTGATTTAACCATTTCGGTTTTTCCAACGCCTGTCGGTCCAATAAATAATAATGATGCAATTGGTTTTCGTGGGCGTGTGAGTTTAGTTTTAACTGTTGCAATAAGATTGGTTATAAGTTTAACGGCTTCGTCTTGTCCGATAACTTTTTGTTTAAAGAACTTTTCCGTTTCAGATAAATCCAGCGGAATTTCATTGCTCAAAAGCATTTCGGGCAAACCTGTTTCGTTGGAAAATGCTTTGATAACTCTGTTTGATGAAAACTTCTCGTCCTTACCAATATCAGCAAAAACATTTCGCAGAAAATTAACAGGTCTGCCGGGAAAAGCAGAATAAGTTGAATATCTGCGGTGAATCGAATCAATTGTTCTAATTGCCTCAGATTCGTTTTTTTCTATCGTTTTATTTTGGGAAAGTTCCTTTGTAACCGATTCGAGGATTATTAAACTCCTTTTACGGTCAGGTTCTTCGATACGAATTTGCTGAAATGCACCAAGTAGATTTGCATCGTTTCTTTCGATAACCGGAATTTGTTCAGGCGTGCATTCGACAACAGAAATTATTTCACCACGAGCGATTTTGGGACGAAGGAATGAAGCGATTCCTTGCATTGAAGACATACTTTTGCCGACTTCGAGAAGTTCGATAAGATTGCCAAGATGCAGAATTGCGTTTCGTTCTTTTGCTTCATCAATCAATTTTTGACAGCGTTCCTGCCACATACCAAAGCCGGTTTGTCCTGCGATCAACCTCGCTCCGCTGGTTGCCCAAAATTCAAAATCTTCTAAATCGAATTCGTTTCGCTCATTGATAAGTTGATGGAAAATCGCAGTTTTGCCAACGCCCGCTTTACCGACGAGCAAAATACTTGATGTTTGTTTGGCTTTGAAAATCTCGGCTAAAAGTTCGATTTGTTTGCGAACTTCGTAAGCGGTTTTTAATTTGACCGAAAATAGATCTGTCGCCGATTCCTTTAAGACTGATTTTTCTACTGTATCTTCATTTTCTTCGGCAATCGCACGTTGTTTTGTGCGTGGCAAATTGATGGCGATCTCTTCTTTTTGGAGACGGACTTTTTCAATGCGTTCAAGCCAACGCAAGTATTGCAGAGATTTTAAATAACCGTCGCGTTGGAGCGTAGAAAGAATTTCTTGCTTGATCTTTTCTTCAAACTTGGCTTTCTTTTTTGAAACGACGGCAACACCGAGTGCGGGAATATATGCTGTCAAATAATTATCTTGGCGAATGGATTGGACGACGTGAAATTTTAGATTTATGTTATTCCGCCACGAAAGAGTTTTGGTTGGCGGTTCTATTTCAAGTTCAATTTCTTTGATCTTATAATTTTCAGATGAAAAGCGTCTATACAGATCATTGGCATAAACTCTTTTTAAGATTTCTTCAACATTCACACGCACATCAAGAATTGCATGTTCATCTTTTGTATTGAAGCGTGAAATTTCGTGGAATTTGATCGCTTCCGAAAGAACTGAGGAATCTTCAAATTCTTGCGTTAATGTAACAATCGGAAAAAAGTGAGTCGGCATAATTGATAGATTTTAG
>JBGTHN010000377.1:0-12199 GCA_041746235.1 Pyrinomonadaceae bacterium
CCATTTAAGCGTTGGCGACATAGACATATTATTCGTTCGCACGAAAATGGTCCCGAAATTTGAATATCTTCAAACATATTCGGCGGGTCGTAAGCAGTATGTTGGGCAATCCAACGTGATGGAATCAAACCAAATATTTTAGTTTCAATGATCGCTTGTGAACCAATTTTTGAAATATCAGCTTTCTGAATAACTTTCGCATTTTCCCAAGGCGGCACAAGTTTCTCAAAAGCATTAGGCAATTCGTGAAAAGCAAAAACCTCTTCGGGTGATGCTTTAATTACTGTTTCTTTTACAAATTTCATATCTGAGAATTATTGTGCCAAAAAATAAGTTTAAAAAGAATATGGAAATTACCTTTTATTATTTAAAATCTGTTTGAAAACAATATTTTTAGTGGTTTGATTTTATCTGTGAAGAAATTAATATTAGCAGATTGAGAAAACCGGCTTCATTGATAAAGCCATGCTCCAATCCCGATAAGAATAATTAAAATCAAAAATCCTAAAACTCCGATACCGGCAATTATCAATATATTTTTGTTATTTGATTTTATCTCCGATGCAGCAAACAAGTCAGGCATCTGAATTGCAGAAATCTGACTGTGGCTTTTTTCAATAAAATTTATATTTTGGTTCGGTGGATTTTCTTGTTTCGTGTCTGATCCGGAAATTTCAGTTTCTGCGTTGTTAATTTCCGTAATAGAAGCATTTGGCATTGGAATTGGTTCTAAAGAATCTTCGTCATTGACGGTTTGCGATTCATTGGAAACCGCTTTAGCTTTTCTTGAATCAACCAACAATTCATCTAAAATATGCTCGGCTTCTTCAAACAAATCAGATAAATCCTCTTTAATATCTACATCTTCAAAGGATTTAATTGGCTCGTCATCTTTAATCTCAATCTCCGACATATTATCTTCTATCTCTTCTGAAGATTCGATCTCATCAGACTCCGATTTAATTTCGGTGGAATTATTTTCTGAAAGATTCTCAGAAATCTCTGTATCAAGAACATCTTCAGCAATTTCATCTCCAGAATCTTCTATTTTTTCATTTTCTAAATCTTCAGACTCTTTTTCTTCTATTTCTTCGGATATGTTTTCCATTTCCAAAACCGTTTCTTCTTTTGCAGTTTCGTCAACTTTTGGTTCATCAACCGCTTCTAAATTAAATTCTTTAGAAATTGGTTCTGCAATAGGTTCTTCGATCTCATTAGGATTAACTCCGGCTTTGAAGGCGACGGTTGCCGCTTGAATAAATTCCTGTGAAAGTTGTTGGGCTGATTGTTGCCTTTCTTCACGCTGTTTGGACAAAGCCTTGAGAACAACTTTTTCTATTTCGGGAATAAGATTTGGGTTTAATTGACTCGGCGGAGTCGGCGGCGTTCCAACTTGATGAACCGAAATTGCCATTGGAGGATATGAACTGAAAGGCGTTTTTCCGCATAACAATTCATAGAGCGTAATGCCGATGCTGTAAATATCCGATCTGACATCAAGGTGTTCACCGAGACATTGTTCCGGCGACATATATTGCGGCGTTCCCAAAGCACTTCCGTCTTGCGTCAAATCGGCATCGGGCTGATTGTAAAGCTTGGCAATTCCGAAATCCAAGACTTTTATATGCCATCCCGTATTGGTTTGATCGGCAATAATATTTTCAGGTTTGATGTCACGGTGAATAATGCCGAGTTGATGAGCTTCCGTCATCGCCGCACAAACTTGGGCGATAACCGTAACAACAAAATCAAGTGGCAAAGATTTGTTTTCATTTATGATCTGCCGAAGCGTATAACCTTCCGCAAGTTCCATCAAAATATATGGAAAACGATGTGCGGCGGAAATTCCCACATCATAGATAGTAACAACATTTTTATGACGAAGTTTTGTTGCCGTTATCGCTTCACGCCGGAATCTCTCCGCCGCTTGATTGTCCTGAGCAAGATGAGAATGAAGCGTTTTGATGGCAACGACATCGCCCATCAAAAGCCGCGTCGCCCGATACACATCGCCCATTCCGCCCGAACCGAGTTTCGCATCAATCCGATATTTTCCATCAATAACTTGTCCGACAAGTCCGGCTTGTGCCTGATGATATTGCTGCGTCCGTGCAACCACCTGTGCAAAATCGGGCAACTGTTTACCGCAATCTTTACAAAATTTTGCGATGTTTGGATTTTCTGCTCTACATTTTGGACAAAACATAATTGAATTTTTATGATTTTTAACGCAAAATCGCAAGGCTGCAAAGCCGCAAAGTTTTTTTGATTAAATGTTTTACTCAGCGACAAGCGTTTATTGTTAATAAAAAACGTCCAAAAATAATTTTTAAAACCCTTGCGTCTTTGCAACTTAGCGTCCTTGCGTTAAAAAACAAGTTCTAAGATTTTTACAAACTATCTTTCTGCTTCAAAGCAACCATTGTTAAAACCAAAAATATTATCGAAAACATCGCCAAAATAAATAGATCAAACCTTACACGAGATTTGTAAGCGTCGGTTATAAAATCTTCGGATTCTTTGTTTAGCACATTTTTATATTCCACAACCGTCATACTCGTCGCAATTTTATCACGGGTTTTTTCCGTGTCGTTTATTGAAACTTGATGAGCGAGTGCGTCAATCGTCCAACGTGCCGTTATGAAATTTGCCAAAAAACCGATTCCGCTAAGTCCTTCTGATTTGGTTACGGGATCGGGAATATCCGGTTTTTTGTCCGGATTTTTCGGATCAATTTTTATTTCTTTGTCTTTATCGCGTTCATATTTATCATAATCTTCAACTACCGCCGGTCTTTCCTTTTTCAAATTGACATACAAATCATCAATCGGCTTCAAAAATCCGCTTAAAAGAAGTTGTGGAATAAGTATCAAAGGCAAAATACTCATCGCTTTTTCGGTTGATGAAACGATTGTTGAAAAGAATAGTCCGATGCTGATGCCCGCCAAAAGCGACAGATATAAAATAAGTATAAGCATCGGGAAATCGGCGACTTTGAATTTATCAAACACGGTTAAAATAAAGACAAACAAAACGCATTGAGCAAATCCGATGGCACTTAAAATCGCAAATTTCGATAAAATATATGACGGAATTTTTAGATTGACGAGACGTTCGCGGGCATAAATCGCAGTTTCCGAAACAACCTCACGGATGGCGTTATTTGCTCCCAACCATATCGCAATAACAGCGGCGATGAAAATTGTTCGTCCGTCATTGGGCGTGTTGTCGGTGATTAACGCCAAAATCAAAGCGACAATCGGAGCTTGAACCAACAAGATCAGAGTGTTTTTCAAATCCTGTAATTTTATTTCCAAATATCTATGCGTCAAAGTCAGCCATTGTCGAGGTCCGAATTTACGTTCCGCACCTGTCTGTGAATTATTAAAACTATCTTGATTCGCCTTCTGATTCATTTCATTAAAACGCGATGCGACATATTTTTGAAACGGTTGCGAATTAAGGAATTGTTGGTTTATCTGTTCAGGTGTTCTTTCGCCCAAACGTCTGTAAATTTCGCTCGGTTCTTGGCAATTAAAATAATTCAAAGCCTCTTGCGGCGGTCCAAAAAACGCAAGTCGTCCGCCTTTCGTAAGCAAAACGATCTGGTGCATCGAATTAAATTTCTCGAATTTATGAGTCACCATCACAACGATTCTGCCTTCGTCGGCGAGTCTTCGGAAAAGCAACATCATATTTTCCGTCGTTTCAGGATCAAGTGGCGAAGTCGGTTCATCTAAAAACAAAAAATTCGGCTTGGTGATAAGTTCGATGCCAAGACTCAGACGCTTTTGCTGTCCACCCGATAATTGCTTAAAAGCGTTGTGGCGTTGGTCTTGTAAATCCACCGTTTGAATTACTTCATTGATGACTTCATTGATCTGTGCGGAAGTTGTCTGACTCGGCAGACGCATTTTTGCGGCGAAATAAAGCGTCCGTTCAACCGACAAAGGTTCGTGCAAAATATCTCTCTGCGGAACATAACCGATCGAGCGTCGAAGCAGATCAAAATTCTGATACAAATCCAAATCGTTAATGACAACCTGCCCGTTTGTCGCAGGACGCATACCGTTCAAAGCATCCATCAAAGTTGACTTTCCACATCCCGAACTTCCCATCAAACCAACAAATTCACGCGGATAGAGAGCAACCGAAATATCTTGCAAAACGGTTTTTTCTCCGTAACTTTTGCTGACTTGATAAGCAACGAGACGACTCGCACTTAAATCCTTTTTCTTGATCTCACGCCCTTTGACAAGCAACAGATAACCACCAATAGTCACCCATTCATCAGGAGAAAGAAGTTTTTCTCCTCTTAATATGTCGCCGTCAACCAAAATTCCATTTGTGCTTCCCAAATCTGTAATGACGGGTTGTTCATTGCCATTTTGGTAAATAAGTTCGGCGTGATACCGCGAAACGCTTGGTGCATCAAGAACTATATCGTTATCGGCTGCCCGTCCGATTCGCAATTTATCACTTAATGAAACACGAAAAACACTTGTCGCTTTTGGTGGCGTTTGGGATGGAGCTGTTTGAATTGGTGATTTTTGAACAAAGGGAATCGTTTCACCTCCCGAAAAAGGTTGCAGGGATATTGAATTATTTATCGGTGGAGGTTCGTTGGAAATAATTGCCCCGTCATCTTTTTGAAATCTAAAAGAGACAATCTGCCCCGCTCCAAAATCAACCGTGTCGCCGTCATTCAAAATACAAACATCTATCGGTTTGGTATTCACAAAAGTCGTCTGGCGACTACTGAGATTTTTAAGCGTAACCTGTCCATTCTGACCAACTTCAATAACTGCCTGCACACGCGAGATAAAAGGCGGTTGAAGAACGATCTGACATTGCACATTATCCCGCCCGATCAAAGTTTTTTGATGCGTAATATTAAAAATATTTCCGTTTTGTCCTATTAATTTCACAATTTTTAAGAATTAATTTTTAGTATCCATAATAAACATTCTTAGCCGCATACTCCGGCATCATCGGCAAAGTCTTTTTCTTGTTTCTCTGCTTCATTATTCAAAAGACTTTGTGCAATATACCAACGTGCAAATAATCTAACTTCCGGACGTGAAAATTTGTTGGCTAAATTTACTGTTCTCTCAAAATCAGTTTGAGCCAGTTTTTTTAATATCGGTATAGAAGGATAAATATGCTTTGCTGATTGAAGTTCCATATTATAAAAAAGAAATTCGTCATTCTTTATATCTACTGTTTCGTCCCAAAATAGATAATAATCGGCATTATTGTTAATGATTTGATTTGATTGTTCAACAAAACTTTCAAAAAGTGAAAACGATTGATTTGCATCAATGAATGTCAAAGTATTTAAATAGGCAATATATGCCTTCATTTGCGAAGAGTTTTTAATTTTTACAGGCAAGAGTTCTTTCGCCTCCAACATTAATTTTTCCGCACTTTCCAATTCGCCTTTTTGAACCAAACTATTTGCTGCTTGACTAAGTAATTTCAATCTTTTGCTTTTATCCTTTTCTTTCGCCAAAATATTTCTCATCTCTTTTAAATCACCATTAATTGCATTGTATAGTTTGAAAGTTTCGCCATATTCTTCTACTAAATCAGGAAATTTATTTTTATTTTTTATTTTCAAATAATATTCGAATCCACATGCAAATTCTGCTTCTGTGCAACAACTATAATTCCTAAAATCACGAACAGCTTCTGCGTATAGGTCATCAAGTTTTTCAGGTGATGCTTTTTCTATATCCTCAAGAATATCATTAATACTTCTCCAATCCGACATTTTGTCCATTATAGAAAACCTAGAAAATCCATTATCTTTCGCTCTTAAAATTTCCTTGTCGAATTCTTTAATTTCAGCGGGCTTCATTTGTCTTCGCAGTTTCTGAACTTGAGCAGGTGCATATTTAACAAGTTCAGGATAAATGAGGGCAACATCGTAATAATTAAAATCTTTCTTTTCAATTAAAGAATTAACCAGTTTTGTTGCAAGTTTTTGTAAATTGTTTTCAGATAAAATCAAAGGTTGGGGTGGATTCTGTTTTCCTGCTTCACTATTAATCGTATTTACCGTTTTCAAGAAACTTCCAATTTGGAAAAATGATAATTCGTTTGTTTCAATTTCTTTATTTGAATTTGGTAATGTGTTTAGATTTGAATTTCCGAAATACATATTGGAATTACTATCGTCAAATGTAGGTTCGACAAAATTACCGGAAACATCTGTTCTGCTCCTATCCTTCATCTTGTCTATATTCTTCATTCGAGGCTTCCTTTCACCATCTTTAGCATCATCAGATTTAGAATCTATAGCAATATCCTTTGGGTTTATACTTATTGTCTTTGTTTCAATAAAGTCTAAAACTTCACCGGCAAGTTTTGAACCGAGTTTTGGATCTGCTTTATGTAGATCAGTCAAAAAGTAAAATTTGTCCTCCTGTTCATAATAGGAAGATATGCCATTTTGGATTATAATTTCTTGAGCGATTTTGTAAGATTTATTCGGGTCTATGTATAGGTATTTCTCAAAAATCTTGTTTGTAATTTTCTCAGCTCTATAATCTTCTACATTCTTAAATTTGTTGAAGACTTCCTCAGCTTTACGAACATCTCTTTCAATGAGGGTTTCAACCAAATCATATTTTAATCCATTTAAAACACCCAACCTATTATCGTAAACTAATCCATTCAACATATCTTCGGGTGAGTTTTGTAACTCGGCTAATGTTCCATCGAAAATAATGCGTGCCTTAGTTTCATCCTTTTCCCAAAGCAAATCCGCCGCTTGTATTTTTAATTGAATGCGATTTTGCGAAAGTTTGAGATTTTCAGTTTCTTTAACAACTTCTTCAAGCAAAACGAAGGCTTTTTCACGCAGTTCCGGCGAGACCCCCGAAACTTTTGTTTTTTCTTCAAGTTTTTGCGGAGTTTGCGACGCTTCCGCTTGTCCTCCAATGGTTAAGTAAAAAACTCCGATTGCCAAAACAATGATTACGCATAGTAAGCTAATTAAGATTTTCATAATTTTTCACTTTTAAATTTTTTGCTAAATTTACCGAAAGACAGTATTAACAGATTGAATGAATTTTCGCAGGTAAATAAAAGTTCCTTTTATATTTATTCAATTCGCCTTCTAAAAATAAATATCTAAACGACTATTTACCGCACAGAAACATATTTGCTAAAAACCCAACCTTCTTCGCTGTCATAATAATCATCTTTGCCACAAACAGTATTATCCAAAGCGTTACAGCCGTATTCGGTAACTTTGACGCGATACCAAATCGTCCCTGTTTCACTTCTCTGAGTTTCAAGTATTTGCATTTTTGAATTACTAAAAAACACCGCAACTTTTGCCGAGTTAGGACTTGGCGACTCTCTGACAACGACATTTGTGATAGCTATTGCCAAACTTCCGCTACTTTCTATGTTTGAATTCGCACTTCCCATATTTGCATTTGCATCTACATTTGCATTTGAACTCGCATTATTTACGGCTTCTTCCATTTTGTTTGCCTCAACATTAGCGTTTGAACTATCCGAATCATTATCTTGTTTTTCGGTGGTTTTATTTTCTTCCGATACATTCGTATTGGCGTTGGCAACCGTCGAATCATTTCCCGATTTCATTGCAATTATTACAACCATCATCAAAAGCACACAGCCGATCAATCCGCCAATAATCATCATTTGTTTATTGCCGCCATTTCCCATAGAAACAACAGGCGAAGCATTGGAAATATTCGGCGGCGGTAAAGAATTCGGCGTTGAAACATAGACGGTTGGCGAATCAGTAGAATTGTTTGGTATTTGCAAAGGAAACGGCTGGTTAACAGGAACTTCAACACTTCCAAAAGGATTACCGCATTTTTTACAAAACTTTGAAGCCGCCCGATTAGCAAGATTGCATTTCAAACAAACGACCAACATATCCGGCGACAAAGCCGATGTTTTGTCGGGCGTAATAATTTTCTCTCTGACAACAGTTTCCTGTTCTTGATTATCACTATCCAACGTAGTTCCGTCCGTCATACAAAAAACGTAATCTTCGGGAAAAACACTTTTACATTGAGGACATATTTTCATTCTTTAAATTGCAGATATTACCTAGCGTTTATATTTAGCATTGTAAATTACACTCGTCCGACCTCTTGAATTTAGAACCATTGTTTTTACTTCAACCGTTTGATTAGCTTGTAAGTCCAAAGGAAACGGTTTTTGATACATTTTAGAATTTAAATTCGGCTCAGTTCCATCAAGTGTAAAAAATATTTTCCCACTGGGAACAGGTGATTCTATTTCAACCAACGCTTTTTTATCGGCAGGAAAATGTTCGTCTGTCAAACCGATGGGTTTTGGTATTCTGTAACTTACATTTTCCTTATCAAGCCTGACAAATTCTTTTTTTAAACGCTTTATAAAACTATTATAATCTCTATTATCCCGTTTTGACCACAATACTTCAGCTAAAGCAATTGAACGCGGAAACGCCATATATTCCACGGATTTTGGATTTTTCAAAAATTCAGTCCAAACACAACCTTGCCCGCCAATAATGTATTTTGCCTCTTCTTCGCTAAGTTCATTTGGAATCGGATCAAATTCATAGACGGTTTCCAATGTCACGGGACTGCCCAAATTCATTAACGGTTCTTTATCGGGATTTCCCTGCGGATGATCAAAATATGTAAAATCCGAAGGAGTTGCAATTACTTCGTGGTTTGCTTTCGCCGCCGCAACCACACGACTGACATCTTGCCAAGCCATTATGGTAGCTTCATCCGAAATATGTTTATTGATGATTTCATCCCAACCGATAATTTTCTTTCCGCGTGAGTTCACAAAATTTTCAATTCGTTTAATAAACCAACCCTGAACTTCCGATTCATTTGCAAGTCCTTCTCTTTTCATCAATTCCCGAACAAAAGCCGATTCTTTCCAATGATCTGTTTTAACTTCGTCACCGCCGATGTGTATATATGGAGAGTTTGGAAATAAATCAATGACCTCGCCTAAAACGTCTTCCAAAAACTTAAAAGTATTTTCTTTCGGACAATAAATATCGGTAAAACCGCCCCAAGTTGTTTTGATTTTGTATTGATAATTTTTATCTTTACAACCTAATTCAGGATAAGCGGCTAAAGCGGCAGATGAATGTCCGGGCAAATCTATTTCGGGAATGACAGTTATGTTTTTAGACTTGGCAAATTCAACCACATCGCGTATTTCATCCTGCGTGTAAAATCCTGATACAGGCTTACCGTCTCCACGATATGGATTGTAGTTTTTCCCGACAACTGTTTCCGGTCTTCTTGAACCAATTTTTGTGAGAAGCGGGTATTTGTTGATTTCAATTCGCCAACCTTGATCGTCGGTTAAATGCCAGTGAAAATAATTATATTTATAAAACGCCATCAGGCTGATGTATCTTTTGACGTATGAAGCGGACATAAAATGTCGTGCGACATCCAAATGCAATCCGCGATAACGAAATCTCGGAGCATCGGAAATCTCAACTGCCGGAACATATATTTTGCCATCAGGCTCTTTTGTAATAATTTGGCTGAGAGATTGAATTGCATAGAAAATTCCGCGTTCCGTTCCTTTTATTTCAATAAGATTCGGTTCGACTTTTAGAAAATATTCTTCCTCTGCAAACTCCGTATTTTGTTCAGCCGACGAAATAACCGAAAAAATAATAGAATTTTCCGACTCTGTTTGTTTTATTACATTAAGATTTAAGCCATACTTTTTTGACAATAGATCATTGAGCAAATTTGAGGAATTTATGCCAAATTCATCGGTGATTGTAATTTTTGTTTCGGAATTTAAATCAAACCGACCGGGCAAACGTTTGACGATATTGGGCTGTGGAATAATATTAATTTCACCAACGATTTCTTTTGGGGAAACCGGCGGCTTTTTAACTTTGGTTTCTTCTCTCCACAAAAAACAACCGAAAAACAAACACGAGATGACGACCACAAACAATAATTTTATTTTTGTTTTCCAAAACATTTTGTCCACTTTTTATTTTTTGATTCTAGTATTGCCTCGTTAAAGTAAATAATCTTGGTTTCGTCCCAACATCTGTTGTCCAAGTTCCTTGAATTGTATCTCCTTCAATTTTTCCTTTGTAATTTCCGGTATGATAATTTCCGCCTTCAAAACCTTTTAAGACAAATTCGCCATTGCTATCAATCGTTCCTTCAAGTGTGTCGAAACTTCTATTAGTTGTAGCTTTTCCGGTAAGTTCATCTCCATCCCGTGTTAGACTCATCGAACAATCTTTACCGCCCATCGTTCCCTTGTAATCACGATCAAAAGTATTCGGTAAACTTGATGATTCATTATTTGAATCACTTGAAGAATCCTCCGAAGATGAATTTTCCGTATTATCCGTATTGTTTGTATTTGCGGAACTTGATTTATTTGTGGTCAAACTTGCTAAACCCAAAATAACAAACAGCAAAATAACTCCACCCGCAACTCCAACCGCAATTTTCATTTGATTGTTATTGTTAGGAATCGGCTGATAAGGAGTTGGAGTATTATAAGGATTATTAAGCGGCTCTTGATTCCCAATAAAAATGGTCTTTTCTCCCGAAGAAATCGGCACTTCTTGTCCCGATATCGGTGCTTGGTCTGAATAATTTGCAGGAGAAAAATTACTTCCGCATTTTTGACAAAATCTAGAGTTGGCACGATTAGCAAGTCCGCAGGAAGTACAAATTAAGGGCTTATCAAACGCTTGATATGATGCTTCATTTGATATGTGAATTTTAGCTCTGACGACTGTTTCTTCTTCTTGACTGTCATTAACAAGTGTAGTTCCATCCGTTAGACAATACACATAATCTTCTTCGGGAAAAACACTTTTACATTGGGGACAAATTTTCATTTTTGATTAATTGTTTCTAAAATAATTTTTCGATTCGCTATTGTTTAAGAAAATAACCCCGATCAAACCACTCACAAAACTCAGCACATCACACATTAGGAGTAAACACATTTGAGAAATTGCGACAAACATACTAAATCCATAAGTTGTTCTTTTGTTGATTCCGTTCATCCCGGAGATAATTGAAAAAATTCCAACAATCAGAAAGATCAAAGGAATAAAAATAAGTAAAAGCCCTATTCCAAATGTAAAAATGCCGACGATCAAAACATAAAAACCGCCTAAGACACTTCCTATCACCTCCAAAATGCCAACGACAAGTTGGAAAATTGCCACAACCTGTAAATTACCCGGAAAAGCATTGGAAAATTGATTTTGAGCATAATTGTTCATCGGAGCTTGTTGTATATATTGGATCGGAGGATTTTGGTTTTGATAAGGAACAGGAAAATTGCTCGGTGGATTAAAATCCATTCTTTGACTCTCAACTCTCGGATTCGGTTTTGTTTCCCTTGGCATTCCCGAACTTGTCGAAAAATTGTTCCCACATTTTGAGCAAAAAGGTATATTAGCGTTAACGGTATTAAAACATTTCGGACATTGTTTGGTTTGTGTTTGTGAGTTAGCCATCTGATTTTGCACTTTTCCACATTCGTTACAAAAAGAAGCATCAAAATCCAATTCCGCCCGACAATTTACACATAGTTTTTTGTTCATTTGGTTTTGTTCCTATTTGTCGAGTTTTTCACTTCTAAGATTTTGCCTGTTTATCTACTAAGAGTGTTTGAAAACTCAAAATCGCACTCAAATAACATATATTTTTTTTTGAAAATTCTTAAAAATTATTCGTAACTTTTCAGAAATTGAGTATTTCTTTTTTCAATGCCGCTTAGAAAACCCGAAACATTATTGTATCTAGGTTGATACCAAGCTTGATTCATAAAATGATTTCGCAGAGCGGCATTTTTGAAAATGTATCCGTGGCGAGCAAAAATCTCGTTTCGCATAATTCGCAATTGCCAGGAAGATTTATATGCAAGGTCATCTTGTGTTAAATATCTGGTTGAACTTTCGGGATAATCTCCGGGAACTCCGCTTGTTTGAGATTGATTGTTCGGTATTTGTTTCGGTTCTGATATTTGAACGTCTTTTTGCGGTTCGTCTTTAACCGATTCTTCTTTTTCTTCGGATTTCTCTTTTTCTTCTTTCTTTTCAACTGATGCTTTTTCTTTTTCGTCCGAATCTTTTCCGCCGAAATTGGAAAATGCCAAGAAACCGAAAACAACCAACAAGCCTACAAGCAAACCG
>JBGTHN010000378.1:0-12524 GCA_041746235.1 Pyrinomonadaceae bacterium
AAAGGAATCACCCGAAAATGTCATACTTGTTGCACATAGTCTTGGATGCGTAGCTGTTGCACATTGGGCGAAAAAGTTTGGGACACAAATAAAAGGAGCATTTCTTGTTGCACCGAGCGATTGCGAAGCGGAAAGTTATACGTTCGACACAAAAGGATTTTCGCCTGTTCCGTTGGAGAAATTGCCATTTCCGAGTTTGGTTATTGCAAGTGATAATGATTTCTACGTTTCACTAAAACGTGCCGAACAATTTGCCGAAGCGTGGGGCAGTGATCTAATAAACATCGGTGCAAAAGATCATATCAACGGCGATGCCGGTTTTGGCGATTGGGAAGATGGATTAGAACTATTAAAGAGATTGGATTGAGGTTTTTGAATTATGAAAAAATTATTATTGCTATCTTTATTAGTGTTTGCATTTTCGTCTCAAAGTACTTTCGCTCAGAATGATGAAGAAACAGAGGATGTTAAAACTCCGTCACCTCAAGCTTACTTATTTGATGAATTTCCTGAAACAATACAAAGTGAGGATAGATCAGCAAGAATAGATGGAGTAATCAATGAACTGCAAAATAATCCGCAAAGCAAAGTAGCAATAGTTTTTTACTGTGGCAAAGAATGTTTATATGGTGAATTTGAAGCACATATTCGCGGAATCAAAATGAAATTGAATAATAGAGGAGCGAATTCAGATAAATTCGTGTTTATTCATGGAGGTTATCGTAAAGAAAGTTTAATCAGAGTTTGGATTGTTCCTAAAAATGCTGACCTTCCTTTGCCGGAATCCACGATCAAATTTGAAGATGTAAAATTTAAAGAAACATTTAAAGGAAAATTCAAACTCAAATTTATAGCTTACGATTGTTGCGATTATTAATATGGACAAAAAAGAACTAAAAGAACAATATAAACACACGGTACGACCGATGGGCGTTTATCAGATTCGCAATAAGATCAATGAAAAGATATTTATTGGTTCGTCGAACAACCTGGATGGCATTATTAATCGCAATAAGTTTCAGCTAAAATTAGGGAGTCATCCAAATGGAATCTTGCAAAAAGATTGGGAAGAGTTTGCCGAAGAAGATTTCGTGTTTGAGATCTTGGAAGAGTTAGAACCACGCGAAGATTTGGACATTCCTAAAGAATTAGAGCATTTAGAAGACTTATGGATGGAAAAACTACAACCATTTGGCTCAAACGGTTATAACCTGAAAAAGAAATCACGCGAAGAACGTCTAAAAATGATTGCTGAAAACAAAAATGTCTAGCTGAAAATTCAGTTAGACATTTTTTACTTGTTTTATTTTTCAGTTTCTTTAGAAAAGCCCGAAATATTCCAAGGCGTATAGACATTTTTGAATGTTTCCAAACTATCAAGAAAAGCATTCGAGCCTTCGCCCGTAATTCTGCCTTGACCTGTCCCAAGTCTTCCCTGTCCTGTCCCAAGTCTTCCTTGTCCTGTCCCTAATCTACCCTGACCTGTGCCGAGTCTTCCCTGTCCAGTTCCCAATCTTCCCTGTCCAGTTCCTAATCTACCTTGTCCTGTTCCGAGTCTGCCCTGTCCTGTGCCAAGTCTTCCGCTTATATCCGACGTATCGGAAAGTGCATTTTCGTCAAAATATTCATCTTCTTCAAACGCCGCCCAAGGATACCTTTGTTTCGGTTTGCGTGGTTCTTCAGAACCGCGTCGGGCGACTTTTCCTAAATAAAGTTCTAGAAAAGATGCCCAACTTCGCTCATTAAATTTGGGGTCAATGTTTTTATAAAACCAAAGTTCTTCGTAATTATTACGCACCGTTTCAAAAGTTTCGTAAGACCAAGGGAAAAATAACGAAACACCGTTGGAATATTGATATTTTCCGCCGCTGTATCCGCTGATAATGACAAAATCCTTCAAACTTTTCAGAACATTTTCACAATGTTCTACCAAACTCTGTATAAATTTCACGTCGTCCTCAGATAACGCTTCCTTAAAGTCCTTGACCAGCGTTTTGCATTCTTTCATCAAAAGCTCGCAGAAATCTCCGAGATCAATATTTTGGTCGAACATATACGATTGACATTTCCAGTGAACTTGAAGAAGAATCCTTTCCATCTGCCGATAAATTAAGTCTTTTTTTCTGAAACATTCGTGCAAAGTTGCCGATAAATTGCCGACAGCCTCAACTAAATTATCAATTCCGGGATACGAAAAGTTGCCGTCGGCATCTTTTCCGGGCGTAAAATCCCAAGCCGACATATCAACCGAAACACCGCCAACCTTGTATGCGTCCTGACTTTCGATAAATTCCGTCACAAATTTTTCGGCGACTTTTTTTGTTTCCAGTTCATTATGTTGTGCCAAAACTCCGAGGATTTTGCCATAGGTCCAACCCGCTTCCGGCACAATTCCTTCCGAAGCGATCAATGTGTCTGTAAATGGTGAAAACTGATACGCGACTTCGAGCATTCCCATTACGCAACTGTCAAAACCGAGAATCGAAAGTTTTTGTCCCAACAAAACTGTTGTCTCCTGTTCATATTCTTCCGCACTTAACTCATTTTCTTCGGAATTCTTAAATTCTTCATTTAATTTTTTGGCGTTTTCAATCAGCCATTCTTTTTCATCGGTCAAACGGCATAAAAGATCATAGAGATATTTCATACTCATAGATTTTTCCGCTGTTTCATCTTTAAATAATCCTTTATCCAAAAATCCTGCCGAATGTCCGCTGATAATCAGAGCGTATCTTTTGGCACGACGACCATAACTTACATCTTCGCCATTTTTGACTTCGACCGTGTTGACACACCAATCAACAAAATTTATTAACGAGTAATAATCTGCCGCATCTTCGTTCCTTTTTAATTCCTGTGGCGGATAAAGTTTGTTGTTTAGTTGATAAGAAGGCTGATAAACAGGAGCATCTGGATTTGAAAAATCACAATAAAGCGTCGGAATCGCAGCAGAATTTCCATCATAATAAACAAAAAGGTTCGGACTTTTTACATCCTTTCCCGCTACTTCTTTTATTTGCTCCATCGCATAGGACATATCAACCGACAAGTTGTTATCGCCCGCCATATAAATCATTATTGTCCACTCTTTCTCATTCATAATTTTTTGATCTCCATCCTTAATATTTTATAAGCGTCTTTTTTAGTGATAAAAGGTTCATTAAATTTGTGGTTTTTTTATCTATTCCAAATGCCGTCTAAGCCAAGCCTTGGCGATGTTCCAATCGCGTTTGACAGTTGTTCTTGAAATCTCCAACATTTCGGCAATTTCATCCAAAGTCATATCGCCAAAATATTTTAGTTCGACGATTTTTGCCTGACGTTCGTCAAAAGCGGCAAGTTTGTTTAAAGCTTCGTCTAAAACAATTAGATCAACCGCCGACTTTCCCTTAGACGAAATATATCTCGCTTCTTCGATTGGAAGATTTTCTTTATTGCCGCCGCGTTTATCACGATTTCGATGGCGTGCATAATCTACGATGATGCGACGCATAACTTTGGACGCGATCGCCATAAAATGTTGACGATCCTGCCATTCGATTTCATTTTTGTCCACAAGTTTGATGAACGCTTCGTGAACTAATCCGGTCGTTTGCAAAGTGTGGTTGGGACGCTCATTTTTCATATAAGCCGATGCACGTTGCTTCAAATCGTCATAGACATAATCCACCAACTTTTGATATGCGTCATCATCTCCTTGTTTCCATTCATTTAGAAGAAGCGTAATGGGACGCGAATTTTGAGGGTTTTCTGTCATATTCTTTTAAAAAATGAGATTATTCCTTTAAATTTTTTCAGTCAAGAAAAAAAGAACCTTTTATTGCATTTTTGACGCTTATTTAAATAGTGGAAGCAAAGTTTTTATAGCTTTTGCTGTAGGTTGAATTGAACAGATAATTTAAGGTTTTTCTTAAATGATAAATGTAGTAATGTATTGAAACAATTTGATTTTCCGAAAGTCGTTCGGTAATCAACGCCAAAAAATATGTCCCCTAAAAAGTGGAAAAAAGTAAAATCCATATTTTCCAAGTTGCTGGACTTGCCCGCTGAAAAACGTGCCGGATTCTTGGATAATGCTTGTGCTGACGATGAGGAATTGCGAAGCGAGGTCGAGCATTTACTTGATTCTTACGATGAAAACGATTCTTTTTTAGAAAATTCCGCCGTTGCCGAAATCGCTGATGTATTTAATGAAAAAGAATCCTTAAAAAAAACCAAAACCACACTTTTTCAAGCCGGAAATTTGCTCAATCAGCGTTATGAAATTATCCGTCAACTCGGCAAAGGCGGAATGGGCGAAGTTTTTTTGGCGAATGATAATAAACTCAATCGTCAGGTTTCGCTAAAAGTTCTGCATTCAGATGTGGCTTCCAACAAAGATCGCCTGCGGAGATTTCAACAGGAAGCGAAAGCGGTTTCGGCGTTGAATCATCCGCACATTATGACGATCTTTGAATTCGACAAAACCGCAGACGAAATTCATTTTATCGTCGGTGAATTTATTGACGGAAAAACTTTGAACGATTATCGGCATCGTGAAGATTTGAGCGTCAACAAAATTCTCGAAATAGCAATTCAGGCAGCATCGGCACTTTCGGCGGCTCACGAACTCGACATAATTCACCGCGATATAAAACCCGATAATATAATGGTCAGAACGGACGGTTATATAAAAGTTCTTGATTTCGGTTTGGCAAAACTTTTGCGACAGCCTTGCACAAGTTCCGATCCCGAAGAAGTTACGCAAAAACTTCATAACACGAATCCGGGAGCAATTATGGGAACTGCCGCATATATGTCGCCGGAACAAGCTCGCGGAACACAGGTTGATGCAAGGAGCGATCTTTGGAGTTTAGGCGTGGTCGTTTATGAATTGTTGAGCGGACAAAAACCTTTTGCGGGTGAGACAACGGCGGATATTTTGGCTTCGGTGCTTCGTGAAGAACCGCTTCCTTTAAGTTCGCACATCGAAAATGTGCCTGCCGAACTCGAATGGATAATTTCCAAAACACTTTCCAAAGACCTGTTCGGGCGATATCAAACGGCGAATGAATTGCGGGTTGATCTGGAAAAGATCAAACGGCTCATCGAATATGACGAAGATTCAAACCGTTCGTTAGGCGGAAGTTTTCAGAAAGTTAAAGAAAATCTAACGGCGGAAAATATTCATTCAACCGTCCGTGACAAAGACAAACAAACAAAAGGCGACGCGGTAAAAGATACTAATGAAGAATATGAACGCTCGGATTCGAGTGTCGAATATATTTTCAAACAAGCCCAAACGCATAAAATTTTTGCCGTAATTTGCGGCTTAGTGCTGGTTTCATTGCTCTCAATTTCCGTATATTATTTTTTTATCGCAAAATCTAAATCCGATAAAATAGATTCGATCGCAGTTTTGCCGTTTGAGAATCTAAGTCAGGACAAAGATTTGGCGTATCTTTCGGACGGGCTTAGTGAGAATTTGACAGATCGGCTTTCCGGTTTGCCGCAACTAAAGGTAATTTCAAAAAATTCGAGTTTTAAGTTCCGCAATTCAAAGGAAGATTTGCAATCCATCGCTTCAAAATTGGGCGTTCGAGCCATTGTAACCGGCAGCACGAGGCAGGTCGGCGATGATTTGGTCGTCAAGTTTGAAATTACCGACACGGCAGAAAACACACATCTTTTGGGTGGACAATACAACCGCAAAGCCGCAGATCTGTTGAAGATTCAAAATGAAATTCCAAATGCTATTTCCGATCAATTAAATTTGAAATTGACCGATTCTCAAACAAAGCAAATTACCGACAACGGCACGAAAAATCCCGAAGCATTTCGATATTATTTAAATGGCTTGGTTGAATTAAGCGGATCGCAAAATATTCTCGGCAAATCGCTTGAATATTTCCAAAAAGCCGTCGAACTCGATCCGAATTTTGCCGAAGCACGAATTGAAATCGCTTCAATCTATTGGCAACGGGCAAACGCCAGCGGCAACCCGCAACAATTGATGCCGAAGGTCAAAGAAGAAACGGAAAAAACTTTGGCGATCAATCCAAATCTTGCCAAAGCCCACGTAATGTCCGCCGCTTTGAAGGAAAATGATTTTGATTGGCAAACCGCCGAACAGGAATATCAGAGAGCGATCGAACTAAACCCAAATTTAGATTTTGCCCGCAACAACTATGCTTTTTTTCTTTCGATTATGGGACGGCACGACGAAGCACTTGCCCAACTTAACGAACTCAAAGAGCGTGATCCGATAAATATTCGTCAGCTTTTAACGACTAAAGGAATTATTTTGGCGTGGGCGAAAAAGTTTGACGAAGCACTCAAGGAATTCCAAAAAGCACAGGCGATTGACCCGACAGTGAAAGTCGAAGATTTCAGTCTCGGCTATGTCTATGGCGGAAAAGGAATGCACAAGGAAGCGGCGAATCATTTTACAACCGCAGTTGAACTTGTCGGAGGCGATGAAAAATACAGTCTGCCGTTGGTTTTCTTAGCCGCCAACAATGCCAAGATTCCCGAAAAACGAGAAGAAGCCCGCACGATTCTAACCAAACTGGAATATATGAGCGGTTATGTTTCGCCCGCCACACTTGCCATCCTTTATGCTGCCCTCGAAGACAATGACAAGGCGTTAGAAAATCTCGAAAAGGCTTATTTGGAAAAGGACGTGCAACTGCGGTTTATCGGAGTCGGCTACGAATACGACGGACTCCGCCAAGACCCGCGTTTTGCCGATCTGTTAAAGCGAATCGGTTTGCAACAATAAAATGTGTTAATAACTCAGGTTACGCAAAATTGAGTTTTTGAATTTTTTATGAATTGCCGTCGTTCTTTAGCTGACAGATCGCTTTATAATTTATTTACAATTCTCCTTAAAACCCTTGTATTTCTCCTCATTTTTCTTTAATTCCCCTAAAAACTCCGTCATAAAATATTTTTCTGCTCTGTCGGGATCAAAGATAAAACCTCTGGACTTTTTGGTAATTTTGTCCCAGGCATTGTGGTTTGTATTGACCGTAATGGATTTGCTGTAAAAAGTTTTTTCTTTAGTTTCGGAATATTCAGTTTTAGGAATCCACGCATTGTTGACACAAATTTCGTAAGTTGTGCAAACTGCCGTAACTTTTGTAATTTCGCCGGAAAAAGTGGCTTTAACTTCAAATACATTTATGTTTTTGGCATTTGATTTGGCAATTGCACCAATAATATCGCCGCCCAATTCAACATATCTCAAAACCGCACCGGCAACACCGTTTCCAACAACAGCATCTTCCGGCAGATGTTCACTCAGTTCGCCGCCAATCGTCGCAATTCCCTGTAACCAAGCCGCCATTCCGTCCGCTGCAAAAACTCGATTGCCTTTGTCCAAAGAAATTGATAATGAAATTTTGCTGTCTGCTTCCAGAATCTCAAAGGTTTCCGTAACAACCTTTTTATTTCTGATAGTTCCATTTACACAAGGTTTTACAACTGCTACTCGCGGTGGGGTCGGAATCGGAGTTGGTATCGGAGTCGGTGTCGGAGTTGGTTTGACAACGCCCGCAGGTGGTTTTTTATTCGGGTCTTCCGTTACATCGTAACCGTCAACCGCAAAAGTATTGCTGGTTAGTTTTTTACAATTATGTAATTTTATCCAATTACAAAATTTCAAATCGGGTTTATTTGGCGATTGGACATAAATATAAATATCTTTGCCATCGAGAGTTTTAACTCTAATTTGCCAACTTCCGTTCGGCATTTTTATCGGATCGCCTTCAACGTGAACCGTCTGATCTGTCAAAGTGCAGGGCTTTGTCGGGTCATCAACTTTATTATAATTTGTAACAAAAATGTCGCCTGTGTCATCAGGTTTTGATTCTTTGATCTCGATCCAATCGCAAAATTTAAGATTCGGCTTAAAATCTTGTTTGATATAAATATCAATGATCTTTCCGTCTGCAATTTTAACCTTTAACCACCAGACTTTGTTATTTTCATTGCCGATATTTACGGGGTCTTTTTCAACGTGGACGACTTCGTTTGTCAGGTTATTCGGTTTGGCATTAACAATCACATTTGCGACTATATTAAAATTTCCCGTCTGAAAGCCGGTGAGAGTTCTTTGTTGCGTAACGCTTCCATCGGCTTGCACATCATCGGGAGAAAGTTGCAGATTTTGGACATTTCCGCCCGACATATTTGCCGAACCTGTGCAATTTAGATTGAGCGGAATTTCGTCGTTTATGTCCTGCAAACCGCTCACTTTTATTTGTAGATCGGTAGTTTCGCCCTTGAGCAGATCTAGTTTTGACGCACTTAAACTTACACCAAGATTGCGAAAATCCTGCACGACTTCGGTATTTCCCTCTTTTAATTTTATGCTGGTCATTCCGACAATATCTGCCGGACTTTGAAAAACTGTTTTACGCGGAGATTCGGCTATTGGTTGGGCGGTTTTATCTCCGATCTCGCAAGTCGTGTTGGACAAATCGCCGTCGAAATTTCCTTGAATATTAACGGGGCGACCCGTTTGCCCTAAATTTGGAATTTGATATTCGCCTGAAGTTTCAATCGTATTGAGATTGACTGGAATATTAAGGTTATCCACCTTTTTACCTTTTGAGTCGAGAATGTTTAATGTAAAGGAATTATTATTAAGGTTAGCAGGCAGATTAAATGTCATTACTTTATTTGCAACGGGACTTTTCTGCTTTTCAATTTCAACTGAATTATTGTTTAGCTTTTCAGTATTCTTCTTTTTTTCCGATTCGTCTTTCCCATTCGGAACGGCAGTTACAGTTCCCGAAATCGTATCGCCAGCCATCATATCATCGGGCAGATCAATTTTTATCTCGCCCTCTTTAACCTTTATACTTATCTTTGTTAAACCGTTTTCCTGTGTAACATTTGCGTCAGTTTTTTGTTGTGGCGTGATTTCATTTGGCAGGAGATTGATTCGCTTATATGGAAGAATTATTGATGAAAAGCAAAATATAAATAAAATCAGGCAAGTAATGTTCGGGCGATTTTCGGGTAACATATTGATCTCCTTCTAAATTAAAGTTACTTCCCTCGAATCGCTCTTTTTTTCAACACTATATTCCTAAACCCACTATTAAATCAAATTTTTTTTTGTAAAATAACTTGCAATAATTTTTCTAAATTCGTCATTACCATTTTTTACGGCATTTGTTTAAAATATAAATTGAACTATAATTTTGACTGACACGATCAAATTTTTTGCACAACTAAACTTTTATTCAATAATTATATGGCTAACAAAATTTTAATGCCCAAACTTTCTCCGACGATGGAAGAAGGACAAATTTCAAGTTGGGTTAAAGCAGAAGGCGACGCAATTGAAGCGAATGAAACTATCGCCGAAGTTGATACCGACAAGGCAACGATGGAAATGACCTCTTTGGAAGCAGGAACGCTTTTGAAGATACTTGTTCCCGCAGGCGAAAACGCCAAACTCGGTCAAACAATCGGAATTCTCGGCGACGAGGGCGAAGATTTTTCGGCACTTCTAAAAGAGGTCGAAGGCGAAACTTCCTCGAATGGAGCTTCGGCGGAGAAAAAAGAAGACGAGGAGAAAGTGAGCAAAGGAGACGCGGAGAAAAAAGATTCCAAAGATGAAAAGTCTGCGGAAACAAAGGACGAAAAGAAATCCGAAACAAAAACCGCCGACAAAAAAACAAAGTCCACCGACGAAAAAACAAAGTCCGCCGACCAAAATTCTAACGGCAGAATGTTCGTTTCGCCAATCGCGGCACGGATGGCAAGCGAAAATGGTTTAGATCTGCGTTCGATCTCCGGTTCGGGACCAAACGGGCGAATCATCAAACGCGATGTTGAAGCCGCTTTAGAATCCGGTGTCGAAAGTTCCAAGTCCGAAGCCCAATTTACGCAAACCGTTGACGTGCAAGGAGCATCGGCTTACCGCGAAGAAAAAACTTCAAAGATGCGTCAGATTATTGCTCAGAGGCTTGGCGAATCCATCGGACCGATTCCGACATTTTATTTGACCGTCGAGATCGAAATGGACGAAACACTCAAACTTCGCAAACAAATTAACGAAGCGATCGCCCCCGAAAAGATCAGCGTCAATGACATCATCATCAAAGTTGCGGCAACGGCTTTAACCAAGCATCCCTTTGTCAACGCTTCCTATCAAGACGACAAAATTCGTTTCTACGAAGACGCAGACATCGGCGTAGCGGTGGCGATTGACGAAGGCTTAATTACACCGATCGTGCGTGGAGCAAACAAAAAAGGCTTCCAACAAATCTCCAACGAAGTAAAAGAACTTGCCGAAAAAGCCCGCAACAAAAAACTCCAACCCGAAGAATATCAAGGTGCAACATTTTCGATTTCCAATCTCGGTATGATGGGAATCAAGGAGTTCACAGCGATCATCAATCCGCCCGAAGCGGCGATTCTTGCAATCGGAACGGCGACTCCAACACCCGTTATCCGCGACGGCGAAATCACAACCCGCAACATTATGCACGTAACTATGTCCTGCGATCACAGAGTGGTTGATGGTGCGGTCGGTGCGAGATTCCTGCAAACATTTAAGCAAATGCTTGAGAACCCTGTGATGATGTTGATGTAAAAAAAATGGAAAATGGATAATGGATAATGGATAATAAAGAAACAAAACTTCTGAAATTATCCACTATCCACTTTCCGTTTTCCGTTAAAAACTCTTATCCAACTGTTGGCTTTTATTTTTTACTACTTAATTTTTCGTATTTGATGAAATCATTTCTCGACTTTGTTAAATCACCGATTCTTTCATATAACAATCCACGAATTTTATAAGATTCCGCGTGTTGAGGTTCGAGTTCGATAGATTTATTAAAATCATCTAAAGCTAAAGCATAATTTTCCTGACTTAAATATAGCCTTCCGCGTGAATAATATAGAATATAGTTATCAGGTTTGAGTTGAATTGATTGATAATAATCTGCAATTGCTTTATCTATATTTCCTACTGCTCCGTAAGCAATTGCACGAATCAAATATTTTGAAGCATCATTAGAATATAGAGGTATTTCCACATCTAAAATTTCAAATACTTTATTATAATCTTTTGATCTTTCTGTTTCATTATTACTTTTTCCAAAACAAGATGCTCTGTTTAGGAAAGACTTAGCTGATTTTTCATTTAACTCAATTGCTTTGCTGTAATCATCAATACAAAGATCATATTTACCGGAAAATGAATAACCAAGACCACGATCATTCAATGCTTCAATATAATCAGGTCGTAGATTTATAGCTTTTGTAAAATCCGCTATAGCTTTGTCATAATTCGCCCAAATACCGAAAATAACTCCTCGCTTATAATAAAGTTCCGCATCATTTGGATTTGCCTTTATTTCAGCCGTGTATTGTTTTACGAGGCAATCATTGTCATTTGCTTTACATTCTATTTTCGCTTCGGCAGGTTTGGTTTCAACTTTTTTAACCTCTTGACCAAATAAATTTGTGCAGAAAAGTAGAATAACAACCAACGACATTGTTTTGAGCTTTGTTTGAAGATTCATTTTGACCAATCCCTTTATCTGAGCAGACTTTTTTTAGTATGATATGCGAAATTCCCCAAAATGTGAACAAAATTCTTTTCACAGCAAAAATAAGGAGTGGGGAGTTTCAAGTCGGGATTCGGGAATTTGACGTAATAATAATGGAAAACGGATAACGAAAAACGGAAAATGGATAATGGATAATGGATAATAAAGAAACAAAACTTCTGAAATTATCCATTATCCATTATCCATTTTCCATTAAAAAACCTATCCAACCGTTACAGAATAGAGCGGTTGTGGTTCAAAGATTTTCAGTTTCCTTTTTTGGGTATATAGAGTTTGTCGGTAAATAATTTTGGTTTTATGCCAGTTCTTTCTTCGATCTCCATCAGTTTATCGTCGAGAGCATTTAATGAATCTTCGACCTTCTGTTCGCTGATGCGGAGATTTTCTTCGGAAATTTTTGCTTTTTCCACCGAATCTTTAAATTTTGCAGCACTTTCTTCTACGTCTTTAACCAATACATCAGGAATATTGAAATAATCCGGATAATCTCTAATCAAAGTCATTTGCATATTCATCAAACTCAAAACATATTTGTCACTCAGTTCTTCAACCCGATCCAATTCCGTAGTAATAATCTCCCATCTGGCATCAATAAGGTCTTTTTCTTCCTGACGTTTCAGATATTCGACGTTAAAACGCTCACGAATCTCTATCCATTCTTCGTCTTCCAGATAATTAAAGTCCTCTTTATGTTCAGCGAGATAATCTGCCCATTCCCTGACCATCCGATAAAATTCGCCGAGCGACGGAGCGGAAGGATCATCCAAAAACTCTTTAAAATAATCTAAATCTCTGTTCATAATATCTCCCTGTTAATAAAGCGGATACACGATCTTCACATCTAATTTCGATAATTTGTCATTTCAAATATTCTTGCGGTTATCTTTCGATCTTTTTTAATTTCCTCTGATCCATTTTTTACCTTTGTAGGAAAACATTTGGGGTTTT
>JBGTHN010000379.1:0-6421 GCA_041746235.1 Pyrinomonadaceae bacterium
AATGATAACGAAGTTTTTGTCCAGAAGTGATTTGTTTCATTTGTGATTTGAATACACTTATCGCTTGTTAAAGACGAAAAATTATTAGATTTCTAAGATTTTTAATTGGGGTTAGAAATGAATATATTACAAAATCACATCTTTGCAAAGTTCGCCTTTGATGCTTGTATAATTTAGTTTTACTTCGGAAAATCTGTCGGACTCGGTGCAGTATGAAAGGCAAGTATCAAAAGGCTTTGAATAAATATGTATGCTGACGGCACGTTCGTCAAATTCGGGTAAATTTAAGATTTGATGAATCGGTTCTTCGAGTTCAACTTTTGCGGCGAGGCATTCGGCTAAATCAAACCTGTCAGTTTTTTCTAGTTTGCAGTAACCTTGTGATTCGATAGTTTCAATAGCACGAAAATTCTGCCCGCGAAGTTTTCCGAATGGAACGGTCATCCAACACATCTGTTCCGAATGATTATGAACAGCAGATTTTTGCCCTCTGTCCCAACAGATCGCCATCAATTCAAATCGCTCGTCTTTATAAATCAAATTGCGTGTATAAAATTTACTACTCCAATTAAAATAACTTTCGATTGAATCAATTTCAATCGGATTATCAGACAAAAATTTATAAACAGGGTCGCAATGGAATTCTTCGTTTGGAATTTCGCAAAGACCTTCGATTAAGTTTTGAATTGTTACTTTTTTCATAATTTTAGCCACTAATTGCACGAATATCCTGAATTAGATTTCAAGCAATCATTCGTGAAATTCGTGTTATTCGTGGCTAAAAATCTACTGTGATTTAACTAAAAAGTCAATAAACTCTTGCGGATTTCGTGTCAATCCCGGAAATGCCGCAGTCGGTTTTCCATCCGCATCAAAAATTGCATAAAACGGAAGTGCAACTGTGTTAAAAGTTTTTTCCTGAAATTGCTGTTGCTGATAATAAATTTCGCCGTCGCCATCTGTATAAAGACTGACCAAAACGTATTTTTCCAACTCTTGTCGAACAGCGGGAAGCGGAAACATATTTGCTTCCATCCAACGACAATTTGTGCAAGTGTAACCTGTGAAATCTACAAAAACTTTTTTATTTTCTTGCTTCGCAATTTCCAATGCTCTCTTCAAATCGTTTTTTATAAAATGCAGTTCCGTGTCTTTATCACCCAAAACATTCAAACGAGATTCAGCATTTTTCGGCGGCAAGAATGATTCCAGTTCACCGAGTTTTTTGCCCAGTATTCCGGTTGTCAAATAAACTCCAAGAGCAAATGATGCAATTGCAATAATGATTCGCAAAGGCGTGATCTTTTTGATCGGCGAATCGAGTTTAAATTTGAAAACTCCCAAAATATAAAGTCCGATTGCGATTGCGATCAAAACCCACAAAACAAGCACAACTTCACGCGAGAAAATAGTTCCGTAATTCAAAACATCTGCGGAAGTTTTATAAACCGAACTCCAAACCAAATCTACGTTTGAAAGAAATTTAAGTGCCGCCGCAATTTCCAGAAAACCCATTACAACCTTGACGGAATTTAACCAACTGCCGGATTTCGGAAGTTGTGAAACAAGTTGCGGAGCGAGAGCCAAAACGAAAAACGGCAAAGCAAAAACTGTCGAAAATGCAAGCATTCCCAAAAGCGGATATTGCCAATCACCTTGCGAAGTCGAAACAAGAATCGTGCCGACAAACGGCGATGTGCAGGTAAAAGATGTAACCGTGAAAGTTAAACCCATCAGCAAAGCACCGATATATGCACTTCCTTCGCCTTCTTTTGTGCGTGTCAAACTGTCGAGTTTGTTCAAAACGCTACTCGGAACAACAATTTCGTAAAAGCCAAACAAATTAAACGCGAAGAACAAAAATATCGCCGCAATTCCAATATTTACCCAAGGATTTGCCGCAAAAAGATTTATTCCGGCGGCTCCGACAAAAAATGCTAAAAGCATTCCTAAAAGCGTAAATGTTGCGATAATTCCAGCCGAATAAACCGTTGCCAGTTTCAAAGATTTAGACCGACTTCCCGCCGAATTTTTGGTAAAATAAGAAACCGTAATCGGAATCATCGGAAAAACACACGGCGTTAGAAGCGACAAAGCACCGAGCGTTATTGCCAGCCAAATAAACGACCAGATCGGTTGATCGGTTGTTTTTGCAGTGTTAAATGTCTGAACTTGCGTGTCGGACTTTTCTGTTCCAAGCAGATCGGGATTATTTCCAAAGCTTGGTTTTTGGGCATCTTCAAACCCATCAAATGAAACTTTGACGGTCTTTGGCGGAAGGCAGATTTTATCATCGCAAACTTGAAAACGAATATTTAATACAAGATCATTTCCGATAAAATCTTTCGTCGCTTTCAAAGGAATATCAAACTCTGCTTCCAAATCAAAAAACTTTGTTTCAATTTCAAAATTCGGATCAAATTTCTGAATCGGTTTTGACGAATCAATTTTACCGTCAATTTCAAAACTTGAACCTTCGGGAAGTTTTATTTTTGTCGCAACCGGACCGCCTTCGGGTTGATCGAGTGCATATAAATGCCAATTTCTTTCGATCTCAGCCTTTATTTTTGCAGAAAATTTTTCTTCGGCTTTGATCGGCTTTCCTTTTACATCCGATTCCAAACTCCATTTCACAGGATTTTGTGCAAATGCCGAAATTGTAAAGGCGAAAAAAATTAAGCCGTATAAAATTATATTTGTATTAAACCTTTTGAACATATCTTTTTATATATCAATATTAACATCTGTGACGTAAATTCTGTAATAGAAAACTTTAGTGTTTTGCACTAAACGCATATTGTCATTTATAATCTACGCTTAGACTAACCAAACTGTTTTTATAATAATATTTACGACTATATTTATTCCAATTTGTTGTAATCAGGGAGAAGAATCTTGGCAAAAACGACAACTAGAAAAAAAACCGCAACAAGCAAAACAAAAGCGAATTCAAACAATGGTTCGGGCAAAACTGAAGAAGTAACCGACATTGTTGATGTGAAAGAAGCAAAAGCCGAATATCAAAAACGCAGAAAATCACAAATCTCTTCAATAAAAAAATTAGATAAAGAGTTGCTGCGTGAGATGCTATATCAAATGGTTCTCGGCAGAGTTTTTGAACAAAAATGTGCAGAAATGTATCGCATCGGAAAGATCGGCGGATTCTGTCATTTATATATCGGACAAGAAGCGATCGCTGTCGGAACACAGATGTTGCTTGACGAAAGAGATAGTGTAATTACATCTTACCGCGACCACGTTCAGGCGATGGTTCAAGGAATTTCACCCGAAGCTGTTTTAGCCGAACTTTACGGAAAATCCGGCGGAAATGTCGGTGGAAAAGGCGGTTCGATGCATATGTTTTCCAAAGAGAAAAATTTCTTTGGAGGACACGGCATCGTCGGTGGACAGATCGGCGTTGGAACGGGAATGGCTTTTGCCCAAAAATATAAAGGAACTGGCGGAGTTACACTCTGTTTCTTTGGCGAAGCGGCGGTTAATCAAGGAATTTTCCACGAATCTTTGAATATGGCGGAACTTTGGGATTTACCTGTTATTTTTATTTGTGAAAATAATAAATACGGAATGGGAACTTCCCAAAAACGTGCGATGTCAATTTCAAGCATCGCCAAAAAAGCCGAAGGTTACGGAATGGCTGGCGAATTTGTTGACGGAATGGATGTGATGGCTGTCCGCGATGCGACCGAGCGTGCAATAAAACGTGCGAGAGAAGAATCTCGTCCGACGCTTCTTGAAATTCGTGCCTACCGTTTTATGGGACATTCAATGAGCGACCCCGGAAAATATCGGACAACCGAAGAAGTAAAAAAATATCAAGAACGTGATCCAATCGCACTTTTCCAAGATTCGTTAAAAGATGCAAAAGTTTTCACAGATAAAGATTTTGAGGAAATTTTAGAGCAAGCAAAAGCGAAAACACAAGAAGCAGTTGATTTTGCCGAAAACAGTCCGCTGCCTGATGAGTCAGAATTATTTACAGGAATTTTTGCATAATGGATGAATTCCAAATAACAATTACTGAAGATCAAGCACTTGTTTTATTTGAATTTTTTGCGAGATTTGAAGATAAGGAAAGATTATATTTTGTTCATCCTGCTGAATATCTTGCTCTAATGAAGATTGCAGGGCAAATTGATAAAACCACGTCAGCAATGTTCAAAACATCTTATGGTGAATTATTGAAAGAAGCAAAAGATAGAATTGCCGGAGGGTTTGAAAGTGATTTTCCAGAAATTGAGAAAGAATAAAATTTAGTATAAGAAGATTTGAAATGAAAAAACTGTATAGTTTCAGAGAGACTAAAACCTTCACAAAAAATGTTGTTTCATTGTTATCCGAAGAAAATTATTTTGCTTTTCAGAACTATTTGCAGGAAAATTATAATTTAGGAAATGTAATTCAAGGCGGTGGTGGATTAAGAAAAATTCGTTGGCGAGTAAAAGGAAAAGGAAAAAGTGGTGGTGTTCGAATAATTTATTATTTTGCTTCGGAAAAAGGTTATATTTATTTGTTGGGAATTTACGGAAAAAGTAAGAAAACGGATTTGAAAAAAGATCAATTAAAGAAATTGGCAGAGCAAGTTCAGGAGTGGTTAAAATGAACAAAAAAGATTTTGATGAATTACTTGAAAGTGTAAAAGAAGTTGGTTTGATGGAAAAAGGCGAAATCAATGCAAGCCGTGAATTTGTGATTGAGAATGAGTTGCCGAAAACTTCTTCAAACGTGAACAGTTTTGCGATTTGTTTGACAAATGAAGATGAAGAACTTATTCCGATGAAAATTTACAAAGTGATATTTCAAACACATTTGAACACTTGCACGGTAAAAGATGAATCAGGAGAAACTTTGGCTTGTCCGATTGAATGGTTTTTGCCAATTACGTTTCCTGAAAACATTTCAAAAACATTGGAGAAAACAGAATTAGCTTTAGCATAAATTTTAATAAATATGGCAGAACTAACAATACGCGATGCTTTGAATGAAGCGTTAAAAGAAGAATTGATCCGTGACGAAAATGTTTTCATCATGGGCGAAGAAGTTGCCGAATATGATGGTGCTTATAAAGTAACACGCGGACTTTGGAAGGAATTCGGCGACAAACGTGTGATTGACACACCGATTACCGAACTCGGTTTTGCAGCGGTTGGTGTCGGTGCGGCGATGGCTGGTTTGCGTCCGGTGATCGAGTTTATGACGTTTAACTTTAGCGTTCTCGCGGCTGACCAAATTATTAATCACGCGGCGAAAATGCTTTATATGTCGGACGGACAATTTAACGTGCCGATAGTTTTTCGTGGTCCGAACGGCTCGGCTTACCAGGTTTCATCGCAGCACTCGCAAGCATTTGAAGCGTTTTATGCAAATTTTCCAGGCTTAAAAGTTGTCATGCCTTCAACCGCTGCTGATGCCAAAGGTTTATTAAAATCTGCAATTCGTGATGATAACCCGGTTCTGTTCTTGGAGCAGGAACGGATGTATGGCTTAAAAGGCGAAGTTCCCGAAGATGATGATTTTACGATTCCTTTGGGCGTGGCGGATGTGAAACGCGTTGGGACGGATTGCACAATTGTTGCCCGTTCGATGACTGTTCCGCTGGCGATGCAAGCCGCCGAAATTATGCAGAAAGATTTCGATGTTTCGGTTGAAGTCGTCGATCCAAGAACGATCAAACCGCTTGATATTGATACGATCGTCGAATCCGTCAAGAAAACAAATCGTTTGGTGATCGCCGAAGAATCGCATTCATTCGCATCCGTCGGTGCGGAAATTTCGCATCAAGTTATGGAACACGCGTTCGATTATTTAGACGCTCCGGTCAAACGTGTTTCAACTGTCGAAGCTCCGATGCCTTATGCGAAAAATTTGGAAGAACTGGCATTGCCCGATGTTCCAAAGATCATCGCAGCCATCAAGGAAGTTTGTTATTTGTAAATGGAGACGATCTATCTAACAGTTCCCGGCGTGACGAATTCGAACGAGACACATTGGCAGAGTATTTGGGAAAATAAATATCCGAAAAAGTTTCGACGCATCGAGCAAACCGAATGGGATGTACCGATTTGTGATGATTGGATCGACACGATCGAAGTTGCTGTCCAAAAGGAATCGCCCGAAAATGTCATTCTTGTTGCACATAGTCTTGGTTGCGTAGCTGTTGCACATTGGGCGAAAAAGTTTGGGACACAAATAAAGGGAGCGTTTCTTGTTGCTCCGAGCGATTGCGAAGCGAAAAGTTATACGTTCGATACAAAAGGATTTTCGCCCGTTCCATTGGACGCGTTACCATTTCCTAGTTTGGTCGTGGCAAGTGAAAATGATTTTTACGTATCACTAAAACGTGCCGAACAATTTGCCGAAGCGTGGGGCAGTGACCTAATAAACATCGGTGCAAAAGATCATA
>JBGTHN010000380.1:0-6178 GCA_041746235.1 Pyrinomonadaceae bacterium
ATCCGAGTAAATATCTAACATTTGTTTCATAATGAAAGATAATTTACACTTTTTTCAATTATCGCGTAAGGTGAGTTAATAACAAATTACCTGTTTTAATAAATTCATTTTAACTTCAACAAGATTTCTGCAAGATTTGCACCGAGTTGTTCAACTCGTGCTTGCATTTTTTTATCAATAAAATTTCCATTATCATCAAATGCTTGATACGAATGTGAGACAGCAATTTGTTCCGGCAAAACAATAATATTCATCGTCGAAAGGATTTTGCGAATATCAAAAAGTCCACGCAAGCCACCAAGTCCGCCGGGCGAAGCACTCATAATTGAAACGACCTTTCCTCTAAAACAATCATTGGCATCAAAATCTCCGTGCGATCTTGAAGCCCAATCAATCGTGTTTTTTAAAACTCCCGTGATCGAACTGTTATATTCGGGTGATGAGATCAAAAAACCTTGATGTTCGACCATCAGTTTTTGCAATTTTTTGGCATTTTCTGGCACACCGCTTTCCGTTTCAATATCGCCGTCATAGATCGGCATTGGAAATTCCTTTAAGTCAATATATGTAACTTCCGCACCAGCTTTTTCTGCACCTTTGGCGGCAACTTGTACAGTCTTTTTATTGGTTGAATCTTTTCGCAAAGCACCGGCAAAAGCTAAAATTTTTGGTTGATTTATCATAGATTTTTATTCCTTAATATTTTATAGATTTCAAGTTTCATATTCCCGATCTCAAATTTCATATTCCATATATTTAATTTCGGGTTTTTAATCGAAATAATCTTGTCACGAATTACGCTTAAAAAGAAAGTCGAATGATAAGTTTGGACTTGTCGTTTCCAGACGCTTATAATCGGCGTTGAAGCACAATCATTTTTAGACTTCAGACGGGAGAATAAATGTTAAAAATTAAATCGGCGTTAATTGTTTTGTTATTCGTAGGTTTCCAAATAAGTGGAATTTACGCTCAAACTCTTGGAAAACCGGGCGAACAGAAGGGCAAAGGCACAATCGTTTTAAAAGCAGCACGGGTAATTGTCGGTGATGGTTCGGCTCCGCTGAGAAATGGTGTAATTGTCATTGATGATAACAAAATCACTTCGATTGGAGAAAATATTAAAACCCCAAGCGGTGCAAAAATTATAGACTTGGGCGATGCGACTTTGATGCCCGGTTTTATTGATGCACACACGCATATCATCGGACGAGTTCTCGGCGATTCCGAAGGTCAGAATGCGATGTTTCGAGATTATGGTTCTTTCGGTGCAATTCTCGCTGTTGGTAATGCACAAAAAACTTTAATGGCTGGATTCACAACTATTCGCAATGTCGGAGCAGGGAATTTTGACGATTTGGCATTGAGAAAGGCAATAAATGATGGTTGGATAGTTGGACCAAGAATGTTAACTGCCGGACATTCGCTTGGAATTACGGGCGGACATTGCGATGAAAACGGTTACAAGCCCGGAATTGCTGACGGAGATTTTAAAACGGGAATTGCCGACGGAGTAGATCAAGTTCGAGCCGCTGTTCGTTATCAAATAAAATATGGTGCGGATGTTATAAAAACCTGTGCAACGGGCGGAGTTTTATCGGAAGGCGATGCGGTTGGAGTTCAACAATATTCCTATGAAGAATTAAAAGCGATGGTTGACGAAGCGAAACAACACGAACGAAAAGTTGCCGCCCACGCACACGGCACGGAAGGAATTAAGGTTGCGACACGAGCGGGCGTAGCTTCAATTGAACACGGTTCTTTTCTTGATGTCGAAGGTGCAAAATTGATGAAAGAAAAAGGCACTTATCTTGTGCCGACTCTGATGGCAGGCGAAGCAGTTGAAAATCTCGCCAAGAAAGGATTCTTAAAAGGATTGATCGCCGAAAAATCTTATGCCGCCGCCGCCGCAATGCGAAACGCAATAAAGATCGCCATCGCAAATGATGTACTAATCGCACTCGGCACAGATTCGGGCGTTATTCCGCATGGAACTAACGGACACGAATTTACATTAATGGTCGAATGGGGCGGAATGAAACCGCTCGATGCGATCACTGCGGGAACTTTGAACGGTGCGAAATTACTCGGTGTTGATAAAACAGCAGGTTCTTTGGAAACTGGAAAATATGCCGATATTGTTGCTGTTTCGGGAAATCCTTTGAGCAATATAAAGTTACTGGAAAATGTAGATTTCGTAATGAAAAACGGCGTGATTTACAAGGAAATGAAATAGAGGTGAAAAGGTGAGAACTGATAAGTAAAACAACGGTTATCAGTTCTCACCTTTTCAGTTATCAGCTATAAAAATGATTAAATCATTTCAAGACAAATCTCCAAAAATTCACGAAAGCGTTTTCGTTGCAGAAAATGCCGTGATTATCGGCGATGTCGAGATCGGCAAAGATGCAAGCATTTGGTATAACTGTGTTTTGCGTGGTGATGTTAATTACATAAAAATTGGCGAGAAAACAAATATTCAAGACGGCACGATAATTCACGTTTCACGAACAGGAGATTTTTCGACAACTCTTGAACACGAAGTTACGGTCGGACATTCGGCGACGATTCACGGTTGTTACATCGAAACAGGTTGCTTGATCGGCATCGGAGCGATAATTTTAGACGGTGCGAGAATCGGCAAAAATTCTTTGGTTGCGGCAGGGTCGCTCGTTACGCCGAATACACAAATTCCCGAAAGGTCGCTTGTGATGGGAAGTCCTGCAAAACTTAAACGTGAAATGACTGATGAAGAAGTGCAGGATGTAGAAAGATTCTGGCGAGGTTATGTTGAATTGAATGGAATTTATAGAGCAGGGTGAAAGTTACATTTAACCCTTTGCGTTCTTAGCGACCTTTGCGGTTAAATCTTCTTATTTACCGCAAAGGTCGCTAAGGTCGCTGAGAAATTTATGCGAAAGATATTAATATTATTTGCACATCCGAGGCTCGAAGGTTCGAGAGTAAATATTCGTTTGCTTGAGAAGATTCCCGAACAGGAAAACATAACTTTTCACGATCTGTATGAGGCATACCCGGATTTTAATGTTGATATTGAATTTGAAAAATCTCTGCTCGAAAAAAATGAAATAATCATCTGGCATCATCCGTTTTATTGGTATTCTTCGCCACCGCTTTTGAAACAATGGATAGATATGGTTTTGGAATACGGTTGGGCTTATGGCACAGGCGGAACTGCTTTGAAGGACAAGATAATTTTTAATGCAATGACAATGGGCGGAAATGCAGATGCGTATTGTCCGCAAGGTTACAATTGCTATACGATTTCAGATTTTATGCACCCGTTCGAGCAAACTGCGAGGCTTTGTTTGATGGAATATCTTCCGCCATTTGCTGTGATGGGAACGCATCGAATGACAGAAACTCAAATCGAACGTTCGGCAAATGATTACGGCAGACTGTTAAAAATCTTGAGCAACGGCGATTTCGACATCGAAAGAGCGAAAACCGTGAGATACTTGAACGAAATACTTTGAGAACAGTCCCGCGTCCAAAGTCCTGAGTCTAAAGTCGTAAGAAAGTATTTTGACTTTGGACTTTGGGTTCAAGACTTTGGACTCAGGACTTTGGACTAACAAGAGATGGCAGCAGCAGAATCAAATTTTCTATTACAATCAACTGTCTTTTTAGCGGCGGCGGTGATTTGCGTGCCGATCGCTAAACGGCTCGGATTGGGTTCGGTTCTTGGCTATTTGATCGCGGGAATGCTGATCGGTCCGTTTGTAATTGGCTTCATCGGCGAAGAAGGCGAAGACATTATGCACTTTGCCGAATTCGGCGTTGTGATAATGCTGTTTCTCGTCGGATTGGAACTCGAACCTGAGAAACTTTGGCGACTTCGGAAACAGATTCTCGGCGTTGGAATGTCGCAAGTTTTGGTAACTGCGACAATCATATTTGTTGTTGGAATAGTTTTAGGTTTGATCTGGCAAAGTGCTTTGGCGGTCGCACTTGCTTTGTCGCTTTCTTCGACGGCGATCGTTTTGCAGACTTTGAATGAAAAAGGTTTGATGCAAAGCGAAGGCGGGCAAAATTCGTTCAGCGTTCTGCTTTTTCAAGACATCGCTGTAATTCCGATTCTGGCAATTTTGCCGTTACTTGCCGTAAGAGAAGTTGCGACAGAAGATAATACGATCATTGGAGATCTGCCGACAGGATTGCAGACTTTGGCGGTTCTGCTGGCAGTTGCGATAGTTATATTAGTCGGAAGATTTCTTGTCGTGCCGATTCTTCGTATGATTGCCCGAAGTCGTGTCCGTGAACTCTTTATGGCGACGGCTTTATTGATCGTTGTTTCAATTGCTTATTTGATGCAATTGGTCGGTTTAAGTGCCGCACTTGGAACATTTCTGGCTGGAGTGATCTTAGCCAACAGCGAATATAAACACGAACTCGAAGCCGATCTTGAACCGATCAAAGGTTTGCTTTTAGGGTTATTTTTTATCGCCGTCGGTGCTTCGATAGATTTCAAATTGATCGCCGAAAATCCTGTTCTAATTGTTTCATTAACGCTTGCTTTGATGGCGATAAAATTCATCGTTTTATTCGTCATCGGCAGAGTTTTCAAACTTTCTTTGAGCCAAAATTTCCTATTCGCATTTGCACTCGCACAAGCAGGAGAATTCGGTTTTGTGATCTTCTCCTTCGTCGCCCAAATAGGAATCGCTACATCTGAAACATTAAGTATCGGAATGTCCATCGTCGCTTTGAGTATGACGATAACTCCTCTGCTATTTATCATTAACGAAAAACTTATCCAACCGCGTTTGTGCGATGGAAGTGCAAGAGACGACGAAAAGGAAATGGATGTCGTCGAAGAACACAACAAAGTTATCATCGCCGGATTCGGACATTTCGGAAGCACGGTCGGACGGTTTCTAAGAGCAAATGGCGTTGAAGCAACATATATTGATAACGATCCCGACCAAGTTAATCTTTTAAGAAAAATTGGTTTCAAAGTCTATTACGGCGATGCGACACGAGCAGATTTCTTGCTTTCGGCAGGTGCAGATCAAGCGGAAGTTTTCGTTTCCGCACTCGCCGATTCCGAAGAAAATTATCAACTTGTCGAAACGCTCGAAAAATTCTATCCACATTTGAAAATAATGATGCGTGCGAACAATCGCTACGACGCTTACGAATTTATTGACAAAGGGTTGAAAAATATCTACCGAGATAGTCTTGATACTTCCATACGATTGGGAGTTGATGTCCTGACAACTTTGGGTAAACGTGCTTACACTTCAAGACGTGCGGGTGCGACATTCCTTAAAAAAGACGAAGAAGCAATGTGGGAACTCGCCGAACATCGCCACAACAAGGAAAAATATATTTCCGAAGCTCGTGCAAGGATCAAATATCAGGAAGAAGTTATGGAACGCGAAATGAACGGCGAAGAAAAACCCGTTGACCACGCATGGGACAGCGAACCTCTTGTCAAAGGCTTTGGCGAATCCTAAGAATAATGTAAAACGGAAAATGGATAATGGAAAATGATGAGAGAATATTGGTCATACGATAAAACTAAACGTCTTGATGATGAAGGTAATCAATGGCATTTTGTAAGTCGCCGTTTTCTTGGTGGAATCGGTGAATCTGATAATTTGCCTTACGAATTATATTTTCGTGATGATAAAAGAACTGAATTTGGTTTGTTAAGATTTGAAAAAAGAAAAGATAATCCATATCGTAATTATGAAGTTTTAATCAATAAGATTATGAACAAAGTAGAATTCAGAAAAACTTTGTTGAAACCAGAAACAGAAGATGTCTGGAATAGAAATTGGAAGTAATAAAAGTCATTTAAAAACAGCAATAAATTATCCATTTTCCGTTTTACATTTTCCATTAACAAACCTATGAGCAACACAAACCCTGCACGCGGAATGCGTGATTTTCTGCCCGCCGATATTCGCAAACGCAATTACGTTATCGGCATTATCAAGGAAGTTTACGAAAAATACGGCTTTGAGCCGCTTGAAACTCCGACGATTGAAAACCTTTCGACGCTGACGAATAAATACGGCGAAGAAGGCGACCAATTGATGTTCAAAATCCTCAAACGCGGAGAAAAACTTGCGAAGAAATTAGAAAAAGGCGAGATAAAAAACGAAAACGAATTAACCGATCTCGCACTTCGTTATGACTTAACAGTTCCGCT
>JBGTHN010000381.1:0-3681 GCA_041746235.1 Pyrinomonadaceae bacterium
TGTCGGCACACAGATTTCATCGGACAACAGAAATTCGGTCGAAATTTATCGTCTTGTAAATCCAACGAGCGGGGCGGCAATGATTGAAGTAAGTCTTCTTGCAGGTGTTGCCAACTATGTTGTCGGTGGTGGAACTTCTTATTCGGGAGTTAATACAATTACTCCGAATGGAGTCTTTACATCTATGGCTGGAACCGGAACTAATCCAACCATTGTTGTTCCCGATGGTGTCAGCGGTGATGTCATACTTGATACTTTAGCCGCTTCGCCAACGGGTTCATTTTTTGCTCATGGTGCAGGTCAAACGCTTCGTTGGAATGGACGCACTTTTTTCGGATTTGCCTTCGATATTGGCGGGGGAAGTACCGAACCGGCAATGTCACCGGTAACGATGAGTTGGACAATGGGTGGATCGGATAACTGGGCTTTAGCCGGAATCGCCATTAAATCCCTTGCCACAACTGCCGCCGCATCAACCATTAGCGGACAAATAAAAACAGAATTCGGAAGACCGATCTCGCAAACCATAATCACTTTGCAAAATCTTGAAACAGGTGATGTTGTTTATAAAACTTCAAACCATTTCGGACACTACAAATTTGAAGACGTTGAAACCGGAAGTCTATATCAGATTAGTGTTAAAAACGGAAGATACGCCTTTTCGCCCGACAGCCAGATTTTTCAAGTTCTTGACTCGCTTACCAATGTTGATTTTATCGGTTCAATGAACGAATCCAATAAAACTAAAGGCATTTATAAACGAAGATTCCGATAAAAAACAAACTCAACCAAGATTTTTTCACAATTATTTAAGCGACATTTTAACATATAAAATGTCGCTTTTTTTCTTTATTTACAATAGTTTATCTTCATAAACTCAAATAAATAAATCTTACTTTTTAGGATTTCTCAAGTTTCCCTCAAGTCTTAGAAAACATTTCTCAAGTATTTCTCAAACCTTATTTTGTATTCTTGTTTCCGTAATTAAAAATAATTTCGCTCAGTCGAGGGTAATGAGTGAAAGGAAGACGCGGGATGCAGAGTGGGGGCTTCGTATCCTGCGTTATTAAAAAATTTCGTCGGGTTAGAGGGTAGCTGACGAAACAGTGGTGTGAAACGCAGAGTGGGGGCTTCGTGTTTCATACCACATTTTTTTTAACGTAACGTGAGTGTCCCAACGATTGTCGTGGTAACTTTCAACCGCCAGTCATATTACATAAATAAAAATAACAAAAACATTTGATAGCAAGATGCTGGCGTTACGTTCAATAAGAATCTCAAGTTTCGCTCAAGTCTTAATTCAAACTACAGTCAAGTCTTTCTCAAGGTATAACATTTATAGTCATAACCATAAAACGATTTTCATCGAAATTTTATTCAAAACATTTTTTAGGAGAGAAATTAAAAGAAATGAAAAGCACAGCGAAAACACATTCGAGAGAAACATTAACAAGATTAACAACCGTCGCAGTAGTTTGGGCGATGATAATAACAGGATTTGCAATTCCATTTAGTACAGCACGAGCCGCAGATGTAAATGCAAATACCGAAATGGAAAAACTTTATAAGCGTTCTGCACCAAATTACGATTTGAATTTATCGCGTAATTTACAGAATTTACGCCAAATGAGTGGCGAACAACTTTCAGCTTTGGACGCACTTAAAACGGCAACTAATTCACCAAATATGCAGATGCGTTGGAATGATTTCGGCGGTTCACCCGATGTTATTTATGATTTTGCCAGTCAAGCATTTTCAGGACCCCCCGAAAATGCGGCAAAGGCTTTCATTTCGCAAAATGCGGCTCTTTTCGGAGTTTCAAATATAGATAACTTGCGTGTCTTTAGTAAACGTCAGGCAATGGGCGGACATTTGATTCGTTTTCAACAAACATTTAACGGAATTCCCGTTAAAGATGGAGGAATCGGAATCGTGATGAATAAAGATAAACGAGTCATTATGGCTTCGGGACCTTTCTTTAAAAATGTAAATGTAAACACAACACCGGCAATTACAGCCGCACAAGCAAAACAATATGTAGGTGCTGATCTAAATCAATTTAATGTTAGCCTTCCCGAAGCAGTTACAAATTTACTTTCGGGTGGATTAAATATCTTGAATGAGCAAGCCGGACACGTAAATAATCTCCAACCGCAACTCGGAATTTATCCGACCGCCGATGGATATAAATTGGTTTGGAAAGTTGCTAAATTTTCAACCAATCCATTCGGACTTTATTTAGTTTCGGTTGATGCACAAACGGGCGAAATAATTGAACGAAAAGATTTCGTTAATTTCCAATTACCGCAAGTTCCCGAAACAGTTCCTTTTACAGCAGACGTTTATCCAAAATATCCGACAATTACACAAGAATTAAAAGATCAAAGTATTATCAGCGATTGCAACGGAACACCTTGCGGACAAGAAAGAGTAACGCTTCGCAAATTCCATCCGAGCAATATGGTTACAGGACAACTCGGAACTTTAACCGGAACACACGCACTTATAAATAATGCTTTGGCGACAAAACAACCATTTGCACAAGCGGCACTCGGAACATGGCATTTCCGCACGGATAATCCAACCAATTTTGAAGGACGCACAAACGAACAAGACCAATTAGCCGAACCTGCTGAACACCAAGACGAGATCAACGCATTTTTCTTCATCACATATTTGCTTGAATATGTTGATTACATACACGTCGGTGGTGATCCGGGTTCATTCGGCTCACAAGGTTCTTTCCCTGATGATTATCCAAACAAAACTATTCCGCTTCCGGGAACAGTTCATATTCCGAATATCTACATCGGTTTAGATGCGGCAGAAGGAAACTTGCCCGATCCGACAGATCCGAATCTTGCAGCTAAAGTTCTTGGATTAGACAATGCTTTTGCTCTAAACGTAACAAGTTTGATCGAAAGTTTAAGTGGAACAAAATCTCCGGTTGTGGCAAATCCGACTTCATACGGACACGGATTTTTGTTCAATGATCTGGCACTTGAAGGAACAGTTCCGTATCACGAAGGAATGCACGCAATAACTTCACCGATCGCCGGTTTAGAAGGAATCGAAGGTAATGCACTTAATGAAGGTCAAGCTGATATGTGGGCATTTACAATTATTGATAGTCCTTCGCTTGGCGATTATGTCGTCAATGCAAAAGGTTACAGAGATTTATTAAGAGATCGCGGTCGCAACCCTGATTCAGTTGCATATATTCGCAGTGCCGAATCAACCTTGAAATACAGCGACATCGCAACTTTGGTTCAAGACGGTTCACCGGATTTTGAAGAACATTACGACGGCGAAATTTATATGTCGGCAATGTGGGACATACGCGAAATGTTAAATCGTATGTATCCTGAAAACACAAGTTATAAACGTCCGCAACCGAAAGACGGTGCCGCCGCTAAAAAGATCACGAAAGGAACAAACATATTTGAACGTCAATTCTTGGGTTCGATGTATATCTTAGGAACTACTTCACCGGATACGCTTGTAAAATCACGCGATGCAATGATTATTGCCGACCAGATGCTTTATCCGACAGATTCAACAAATCCGAGTTCGGCAGGTAAACATCGTGCGATGATCGAGCAAATCTTTGCCGCTCACGAACTCGGTGTAAATGCACTCGAAGTAACAGGCGGACGTGCAACGATATCAACCCAAGTTACA
>JBGTHN010000382.1:0-3431 GCA_041746235.1 Pyrinomonadaceae bacterium
ATCACATACTTGAATTTGCTTTTGCGATCTCAATGATCTTGTCATTTAAGTTTTCGCCGACTACACCTACTGTTACACCGGAACAGAAGATGCAACAAAATATGATGACTTACATAATGCCTGTAATGATGTTATGGATTATGTGGTCAGCACCTGCGGGACTTCTGCTATATTGGTTTACCGGAAATATCATTATGTTCGGACAACAAATGATCATCAATTTTATGAATAAAGATGATGATCCGCCGGAAGAAGTAACTGAACCGAAAAAAGAAATACTTAGGAAAAAACCAAAACTTTCGACTTCTTAAAATAATCGTATGAATGAAATTTGTGAAAATGCAGAAAACTTTTTGAATGAAATTATTGCTGATTTTGGCTTTGATTTTGAAGCAAGTGCCGAATGGTCTGATGTTGAAGGTTGTTTGATTAATTTGACCGGAGCAGATATATCATTTGCTTTAAGTGAAAATGGTGAAATGCTTGATGCATTTGAAACCTTGCTTTTTCAGATGTTTGGTCGGGAACTTGACCGTGAACATCGCATAATTTGTGATGCTGACGGTTTTCGCAAGACTCGCAAAGCCGAATTAAATGCAATGGCAAAATTTGCCGCAAAAAATGTTCGAGATAAAGAAAAACCTTTTACTTTCGGCGATTTGAATTCAACTGAAAGACGTTTGATCCATCTTTATTTACAAAATGAAGATGATTTGGTTACAGAATCTATCGGAGTTGGCAGAGACAGACGTTTACAAGTTAGGCTTAAGTAACAACCAGCAAAGAAATGTATTTAAACACAAAGATTTGAATTCCTCATTTCTTTGTGTTTTTCTTTTATATAAATTTAACAAGAAATATGGATACAATAGTCGCATTAGCAACACCTCTCGGACGTAGTGGAATCGGTGTTATCCGTTTAAGCGGACAACATTCGCTTGAAATTACACGAAAACTTATACAAGTTAAAAACTTTGATCCCAATCCACGTCAGGCTTATCTTAAAAAAATTTATGACCTTGATACAAATGACATTATTGATGAAACTTTAATTACCTATTTCAAATCTCCACAATCATTTACAGGCGAAGATGTGATCGAAATAAGTTGTCACGGTTCGCCTGTTTTGTTACGTCAAGTTTTGGATATTTGCTTAAAATTGGACGCAAGACTTGCCGAACCTGGCGAATTTACTTTGCGTGCTTTGGCAAATGGTCAGTTGGATTTGTCGCAAGCTGAAGCTATTCGTGATTTGATTGATGCCAACAGCATTGCAATGACACGACAAGCGATCCGCCAACTTCGAGGGGAGTTTTCACATCAACTCCAACCTTTAAAAGATGATTTATTAAATGTCATAGTTTTTCTCGAATCTGCACTTGAGTTTGTCGAAGACGATTTACCCGATTTGGAAAATGAAAATATTAAAAATAAACTTTTACTGATTGCCGAACAACTTGAAAAACTCACCGAAACATTTAAAGCCGGAAAACTTTTACGCGAAGGGTTAAAAGTTGCGATCATTGGTCGTCCAAATGTCGGTAAGTCGAGTTTATTTAATGCTTTGTTAGGACAAGACAGAGCCATCGTAACCGAAATTGCCGGAACTACTAGAGATCAATTAAATGAAAGTTTTACCTATAACAACATACCGATTTCATTAATTGACACAGCCGGTTTAAGAGAAACTCAAGACTTAGTTGAAAGTATCGGCGTTGAGCGTGCCAAACGAACAATTGCAGATGTGGATTTTATCATTGTTATGCTTGATGGCACCGAGAAACTTACTCCTGAAGACCAAGACATATTTTTGCAAGTCAAAGATTTAGAGTATTTAATTGCTATCAATAAAAATGATCTTGAGCAAAATAAATTTGACTTGAATGAAAATGGGATTGTTTTAAACATTTCTGCTAAAACAGGCGAAGGTTTAGATAAATTACAAGCCGCTATTATTGAACCATTTTCAGCCCAAACTTATGATAATGGAGGCTTTTTAGTTTCCGATGCTCGTCATAATGATTTACTCATACGCTCGAAAACGGAAATTTATAACTCAATTCAATTACTTGATAAAAGGATGAGCGAAGAGTTCATTCTTATCGGACTTCACAATGCCATCAGATTTCTCGGTGAAATAACCGGCGAAACTACAACAGAAGATATGTTAACCCGAATTTTCTCCACTTTTTGTATCGGAAAGTAACTCACGCAAAACAACAAAAACCAAACAAATAAAATTGATTAAGAAAAGCCTGTCTTTACAGGTTTTTATTGTGCTTACATTTATCTTTGTTTATTGTTTGTTGGTTTTGATTTGCTCATATTTGTATCTTTATTGTATCTTAGAGATACAAATTAACGCTTGAGATACAAGTTTGGCGAAATTATGTCCATACAGGCACATAGAAGCACATAACGGAACATAACGGATCATACAGGAATGAGTTCAAACATTCGGATAACTAGAATTTGTCAGTTTTGCGGTGAAAGTTTCACGGCTCGCACTACCGTAACTAAATATTGCTCACATCGTTGCTCATCGAGAGCCTATAAAAAGAGAGAAAAAGAAAGAAACATTTCTATAAGTGAAACGGAAACTGTGAAGCATATTTCTAATGAGATTGTTGAATTACAGACAAGAGATTTTTTAAGCATTAAAGAAACTGCCGAACTTCTGAATGTAAGCCGTAGAGTTATCAGTTATGTGATCAATTCAGAAAAACTTAAAGCCGTGCGTTTCGGTCGGCGTGTAGTTATTCGGCGTAAGGACATTGACCAACTATTTTCTTAAAATTATGACAAAAGTATTTTTACGAGAAAAGAAATTACTGCAAGGTAAAAACAGCCTTTATCTAGATTTTTATCCGCCGATCATTAACCCGGAAACAAAGAAACCCACAAGACGGGAACATCTAAAACTATACATCTTCCAACGACCAAAAACTGAACAGGAAAAGGAACATAATAAAGAAACAAAGATGCTCGGCGAATCTATCCGATCTCAAAGACAATTGGACGTGCAAAGCGGTTATTACGGCTTTCTTTCGACTCGGAATAATAAAAGAAATTTCATAACATTTTTTGAAAGTTTTGCTGAAACAAAAAGAAGAACTTCAAAAAGTAATTATGAAAGCTATATTTCGATATTGAAATACTTAAAATCTTTTGCAGGGGAAAGCTGTATATTTGGCAATGTTGACTCTAACTTTTGTAGAAATTTCAGACACTTTTTGTTGAATCAAGAAAGCATTTCAAATAATACCGCAGCAGCTTATTTTGATAAATTCAAATATGTTATCCGGGAAGCTTCTTGAATTCAAGTCATAAGTGCATAACCCACTAACAAACTGGCATCGATGCCAGTTTGTTCCTGAAATGCTTCATACGGCGTTTTGTATCCCAGACATTTTCTTGGTCTGGAATTCAAT
>JBGTHN010000383.1:0-2571 GCA_041746235.1 Pyrinomonadaceae bacterium
TGACTCGTTTCGGACTCGGCGAAGCGTTGCCGGGAACGGTTATAATTGATAAATCGGGCAAGATCGTGCAGGTAATTTCCGGAATAGTCAATGCCGAAGATATGCGAAAACAGATCGATTCGATGCTCGAATTGGCGGAAAGCAAAGTCGAAACAATTAAAGAACCGGTCGCACAAAAAAAGGTTAAAAAGGAAAGTTCAAAAGCCTCAACTGTTCCTTCCTGACCGCTCTGACCGGGAGAAGGTCGTGCCGTGAGCGGGACAGGAGCAAATGAATTTAGATGGACTTATGGAACACGGTTTATTCCAAATATAATCAACCGTGCGAAATGGCGAAACACTCTGACATATCAAGTAAATTCGCGGTTTTCCGTAGGTATTGAATACAATCCTTTAGCGGGAAAAGTTTCCCCGTTGGCAAATTTCGTCGCCGTAACAGAAACGGAAAAACGTCCGGCGTTGATTCTCGGGACAAGCAGCGACCGAATCGGAACGCCTTCGGGACAATCTTTTTATGCAACTTTTAGTAAAAATTTAGAACGCGAAACGGGCTTACCGATCTCGCCTTATTTCGGTGTAACTTACGGAACTTTCGAGAAACGTCTGCGACCAATCGGCGGATTGAACATTGCTTTGCCGAAAAACTTTTCGACAACAATTCTGTTCGATGGCGTAAAAGTTCATCCGCTTTTAAATTACAATTATAAACGGCATCAATTCGGCTTTATGCTCGCACAGGGCAAAAAGGCGGGTTTTAGTTATAGTGTTTCATTTTAATGAATATGAGGCTAAAATAGAATTAAAAATGATTACATATGACGAAGCAAAAGCTATTGCACAAAAAAATATACCTTCGCATCACTCGATTGTTGAAACAATAGAAAAACCTTATAGTTGGTATTTTTTCTCCCAAACTAAACAATATGTCGAAACAGGCGATTTTCATGATATGGAAGTTGGTAGCGGAGGATTTCTTGTTGAAAAAGAAAATGGTCGAATCGTTGAATTTGGCTCTGTATATTCGCTTGAGGAAAATCTAAAAATCTATGAAGCAGGACTCGCCTATGGAAAATATAATTTAACTGTCTTAAAGGTTTTTGATTTAAATTTGGCTGTTAGACTTTTGAAAAAGCTATCAATGAGTTTTGTAAAACCCAAATTAGAAAACGGAGTAACATGGAAAATTCCGCAAGAATAAACCGAAAAACATCTAAAAGACATTCTGCAAAATTTGCCTTATACTTTTATCAATCAAAACTTGTATTTTCGTTACAAGGAATTTGAGAAGATGAAAAACTCAAATTGTCTTGAATACGAATTAGTACCAAAAATCTAAAAATCTCCTTCTAACCATTTTCGCAAATTCGGTGTTCGGTTCGTGCTTGAAATTAATTTTTCTTTTGAATTCTTAATTCGGATTGAAAGACGATCATTAAAATATGGTTCGAGCCGTTCGACGAATTTCAGATTGACCATTTCGCTACGGTTTACACGGAAAAAATTTCGCGGATCAAGAATTTCTTCTAATTGATTGAGGTTTTCGTTGAGCGGAAATTTATTGCCGTGTAAATCAAACGCGAATAGAATTCCGTCGTTTATCCGGAAATACGAAACATTTTGAGTTTCGATGAACTGAATACCGCCGCGAATTTTAATAACGAATCTTTCTTTATACTTCGGTTCGATCAAATTATTTTGAACTTCCCGCAAGAAATCTAACTGGGAAACAGCAAAATTCTTTTTCAGTTTCTCAAGTTTTTGCATTGCCGCGACAAAGTTTTCAAAGTTAAAAGGCTTGAGCAAATAAGCGATACCGCTTTGTTCAAAAGCCTGCATTAAAAATTGATCATAAGCGGTGGTGAAAATTATCGGGCAGGTTAATTCTTCTTTTTCCAGAAATTCAAAGACGTTTCCATCAAGCAATTCGATGTCTGAAAAAATCAGATCGGGCGACATATTTGAGCGAAACCATTTTTGGGTTTCCTTGATACTTTCAAGTTTTGCCCCGATCTTTATTGATTCGTCGTAACGTTCGATAAAATCGCACAGTTTATCGCTGGCAAGCGGTTCGTCTTCGATAACAATTACTCTCATTTTTTTACTTCCAGCAAAGGGATTTTGACCGTAAATATATTTTCGCTTTTCTGCACTTCAAACGGATTTTCCGTCAGTAATAAATATCTTGACAGTAAATTTTCTAAACCCGTTCCGCTCGGTAAAGCGTTTTGCGTTTTCGGGCGAACTTCATTTTCAACGGTTAAATTTTGCTCATCTGATCTAATATAAATTTGCAGAGGGTTTGCTCTGCTTCCGGCGTTATGTTTGACCACATTTTCAAGCAAACTTTGCAACGCGGTCGGCACCATCATCTTTCCGTTTATGTGCGTATCTTCAATTTGCCAGTCAAAATTATAAGCCGTTTCAAAACGCGTCTGAAGTAAATAAAGATAGTTTCGGGCGAAATCCAATTCTTCTTTGACCGAAACTACTTCCGCATTTTTAGTGTGCAAAATATAGCGGTAAAGTTGTGCTAATTTATCAAGAAATTCATTGGCATTTTTCGGGTCTTTTT
>JBGTHN010000384.1:0-1616 GCA_041746235.1 Pyrinomonadaceae bacterium
CGAACCGAGTCTTTGGTCAGCATCACGAACTTGAAGTTATCCAGCGAAAAACTTTTAACTTCACATTCCGCCAAAATTCCTTTTAGTTGCGATTTATTTGCTATCGCGTTGTTATTGACGAACGAATAGTCATCCGCAAGATTAGCTTGAAACCATAAAAAGTCTTTATTTTTATACGCCTCCCAGGACGCTTTTTCTAAAGCGATAACCTGCGATTCAACTGAACTGTTTTCTGAAGATGCCGCCGTTTCAGAATAAAATGAGTTTAGCCATTTGTCTCCGCGTTTGACGTAAATTGAAGATGCCCGAACGTTTGATGGATTTTTTTCTCCGCCGCAAACCGCATCTTGTGTTGCTGTAAAAGTTATCAGAGCCGAATTCTTCTCAAGCATTCTGAATTTGAAATTATCAAGCGAATAACTTTTGACATCGCAGCTACCGTAATATTCAAGAATCTCTGCTTTTTCAAATATGCCAAAAGCATTAACGCTTAAAGCATCATCTGTAAGATAAGTTTGAAAAAAGGCGGTGTCTTTATTTTTCCACGCTTCCCAACCCTGTTTTTCCAACGCGATTATTTGTGTTTCAACTTTTGAATCTCCAGCCATCTTTGTTTGACCGAAAGCAACCGATGATACGCCGATTCCAATCATCAAAATCATCAATATTTTTTTCATTGTATTGTTTTCCTTTTCATTGTTTATAGTAACTGCTCTAGCCGAGCAAACGCCCGGCTTTGCAGACGTTTCCTCACGCATAAATGCGATACTCTAACCTTCCGAAATGTTAGTCTGTGAGGAAATAAATATTCGGCTCACCGACAACTCCTGATTCCTGCATTGCTTTGATCAAATAATCGGAATGACCGAAAGCCTTTGTCTTTTCCAAATCTTCAGTTTCAAAAAGCAGCGTTACCGTATTCGGATCATCTACATCTTGAAGCAGATATTTTTCGGTCATTCCCGCTGCATCGCGGGCGTGTTTGTGTGAATCGTAAACCGCTTTCCATTCCGCGAAATCCTTAACTTTTTCCCGAGTGATCATAAAATTTGCCATGTCATTTTTCTCCTTTTTATTTGTTTTTAATTTCTAAGATATTCCTTAACGACCACCGCTTTGGTCGTTGCGGATTTTTCTCTGAGACCGACGATGTTTTTATATTCCGCCGATTGCACAAAGGTTTGAAGCCGTTCCATCGAATCCCATTGAATAATTATCAAACGGTCGGGATTCCATCCCCCTTCGACGGGCGTAAGTTTTGTGTCGGGATCATCGTCATAGGAAAGACCGCCCGAACGCACCAAATATTTGCCGCCGTATTTTTTCAAAATTGGTTCAACTGCAATTCGATATTTTTCGTACATTTCCGAGTCATTAACGGTCATTTGAAAAACCACAAATATTTTCGGCTTTATCTTGTTTGCCTGTGTTTTAGATATATTCTTTACAGTTTTTGATTTATTCGTTTGTCCTATGGCAACTGTCGAGAAAGCGACAACAAGCATCAATAGTAAAATTATTTTTTTCATCGTTTTTGTATTCGTTACTTTCTGATTGGTAAATATATTGGCAGTAAATCCGCCATATTTTCTACGGTGTGAACTCGGTCAACAATC
>JBGTHN010000385.1:0-4517 GCA_041746235.1 Pyrinomonadaceae bacterium
AATTGTTGAATGCGTCCTCGATCTGTTGACGTGATTTGGTTTTTGTTCCACGCATCAAAAGCTGTCCGGCAAAATTCGCGGCAGTTCCGCGATTCATCAAAGCCTTTTCATTTCCAAAGCGGAATATCATATTTGCAAAAACCGTATCGCCGCGATTTTCTTTCGGCAAATATGCAACCTTCAAATTGCCGATCGTCGTGCGTGTTGTTCGTTTTTCAATGTTTGCCGGCGAAGGATCGAACGCTTCACCTTGGGCAACGGCTTCTTTACCTTTATAGTCATCAACCATTGCTGTAATTTCGCTGTCTTTGACAGTCGGAATATCGGCTCTGTCGGGTTTTTCAGTCGGGATAAACATTGCCGTTGTGCGGTTTGAACGCTTGAAATATTTATTCCCAATTGCGGCAACATCTTCGGGCGTAACTTTTTCCATACGGTCACGATAAAGGAAAAATAAACGCCAATCGCCGATTGCAATAAATTCGCTCAATCCCAAACCAACCCGATTTGGATCATTCAATGTCAGTTCTATATCTTTAAGTATCGAAGTTCTCGCACGGTCAACTTCTTCTTTCGTTGGTGGTTTATCGCCCATTTTTTCAATGGTTTCGATCATCGTATCACGAGCCGCATCAATCGAAGCATCTTTGCTGAGTTGAGCTATAAACATCAGAAAACTCGGCTCTTTGAATTCAAAATTAATATTAAAAATCCCAACAGCTTTCTTGGTTTCAACCAAATCTTTGTAAAGTCTGCCGGAAGGCGTGTCGCTTAACACTCGTGCCATAATTTCAACCGCCGGTGCTTCCGGGTGTGATGCCGGAGGAACGTGATAGCTTGATGCGACCACTTGAATGTCGCCAACTCTGCGAATAGCTACACTTCTTTCCCCATCTTGTGTCGGTTCAACAGTATAATTCGGCGACAATGTGCGTTCCGGTTTTGGAATTACGCCAAAGTATTTTTTGATCAGTTCGAGCGTTTTCATCTCGTCAAATTTTCCTGCCACAAGCAGTACGGCATTATCGGGTTGATAATATTTTTTATAAAATGCCTGAAGACGTTCAATCGGAACATTTTCAAGGTCAGACCTTGCTCCGATGGTTGTTTTTCCGTAATTATGCCAATCATAACCAGCCGCTAGACTGCGTTGGAAAAGCACACGGATCGGATTGTTTTCGCCCGATTCCAATTCATTACGAACAACGGAAAACTCCGAATCCAAATCTTTTTTGGCGATAAATGAATTAACCATTCGGTCAGCTTCCAGATCCAAAGCCCAGTTCAAATTTTCGTCCGTTGCCGAAAATGTTTCAAAATAATTTGTGCGATCTGAATTGGTCGTTCCATTCGGACTCGCTCCGTGCGAAGTCAATTCCGCCGGAATATTCGGATGTCTCGGCGTGCCTTTGAAAACAAGGTGTTCGAGAAGATGTGCCATTCCCGTCTCACCATAATTTTCGTGACGCGAGCCAACCAGATAAGTCATATTTACCGTGATCGTCTGTTTTGTATTATCGGGAAATAGCAAAACCCGCAAACCGTTGCTCATACGATATTCGGTGATGCCTTCCACAGACGCAACTTTTACCATCCCTTCGGGCAGTTTTGCAGTTTGTGCAAATCCCGACAGACAGAAACTTAACATTATAAGCGCTATAGTTGCCGCTTTCGATATGTATCGAATTTTCATTTTATATTTACTCCTAAAAAAATTTGAGATATTGAATTTTATATAGACTATTGTATCAAAAATAAGCAGAGAATGTGGAAAAGGTTTTTTAAATGGGAAAAAAGGCACGAAATTTATCGCACCTTTTCTGTTTTCCAATTGTTCCAATTTCTCTAAAGGCATTACATCTTAATTAATTATTTATTGATTTTAATCTAATATTATTTCAAATAGTCCCGAAAAACCCAATCGGTTTTCTTTGTATTTGAATGGCAATCCGCACAATTTCCCTTAGTTTCGCGTTTTTGAACTTTCAAGTCTTTTCCGTCAAATGTAAAAAATTCCCAATCGCCTGTTTTCTTACTGAAACCTTTTTTACGTTTGACCATCGCGATCACAGTTTCAGGAGTTTCAGCATTTTCCGTCAGATTTTTCTCGCGGACTATGATCGAACCGACGGGAAATTTCGGCTTATCTTTTTCGATCTCAGCATTTGCCAGATCGTTGGCAAAAACCACACCGAATGTAGAAATTTCGGCTTTATGCGGATTTTTCGGCTTCTTTTTTGGCTTCGGTGGCGGAGAATCATTTGTCGGCATAATTATTCTTGTTGTGCCTTGATTCGTTATGACTTGCGGAACAGCTCCCAAACTGGAAACCGGAGAGATGAATCAGCCACCGTCAGGTAACGATTCATCAAATTTGACAACGATTGGTTCTTTGGTGATCTTCGTCCAAGTTTTGTAATCGGCAATTTCTGTTAAAACATCGTCGGTTTGTGCCTTAGACGAAAATTGGTGCGAACTGTTCAAAACAATTCCCACCAAACCTAAAATGCTTAAAATAGCGATCAACTTAACTTTTAACATCGTATTTTCTTCTCCAAGAGAATTTTATACTAAGATACACCGACTTTATAAACAGTTGCTTTTTGGTAAAGCAACTTATAAATGTTTTGAAAACAGTTTCAACTCTTCATCATCGTGTGGCATTTTTACAAGTTTCTCAAATTCAAATCCGAGCTTTGTTAAAAGTTTGATGGAACTCTCGTTGTCCTGTGTCGTGATGGCGAGAATACGCTCGAAATCTAAAATATCTTTTCCATATTTCAAAACAGCATCAGACGTTTCAAAGGCAAACCCTTTCTTTTCATAGTTTGGCAAAAATGCAAAACCGATGTCGGGAAATTCTAAATCTTCACGTTTTACAAAACCGCAAATGCCGATGATTGCCTCGCCGACTTTTAATTTCACCCCGTAAAGACCGAAACCATTATCGGAATAACTTTTCTGATAACGGCTTTCGATAAATTCCGCCGACTGTTCAAGCGTCCGCACATTTCTGTCGCCGATGTATTTGATAAAGGAAGGCTGATTCAGCAGATCAAGCATAAATTCGGCATCGTCTTTGGTTAGTTCAAAAAGGATCGTGCGTTCAGTTTCGAGGATTTTCATAAAATTTCTATCTGCTGATTGAAACCAAATTACTTGCTTCATTTCCGCTTTCGGCTTGCTCTCTCGCGTGATAAGAACTTCGCGTCAGAGGTGATGATTCGACGTGTTTAAAGCCCATATCTTCACCGATTCGTTTCCATTCGGTGAATTCTTCGGGCGTAACATATCTTTCGACCGGCAAGCGTTTTTCGTATGGTTGCAAGTATTGTCCAATCGTCATAATATCGCACGAAACTTTTCGCAGATCCTTCATCAATTCAACGACTTCATCAAACTCTTCGCCGAGTCCTGCCATAATTCCGCTTTTTGTGAACATTGCGGGAAATTGCGTATCACGAAAATGTGCGGCACGTTCCAAGAGTTCCATTGATTGCGTATAGATCGCATCGGGACGAACGCGGCGATAAAGGCGGGCGATGGTTTCCGTGTTGTGATTTAAAACCTCGGGACGTGCTTCGAGTGCGATGTTGAGAGCGGTTTCGTTTCCTTGAAAATCGGGAATCAAAACTTCAACCTTACAATTAGGGTTCATTTCGTGAACTTTGCGAATCGTTTCCGCCCAATGTTCCGCACCGCCATTTTCCAGATCGTCACGATTTACCGAAGTAATTACCGCGTGTGCCAATTCCAAATGTTTTACAGCTTCCGCAACGTGTAAAGGTTCTTCAGGATCAAGTTCCATCGGTTTGCCTTTATTGACCGCACAAAATCCGCAAGTCCGTGTGCAAGTATCTCCGCCGAGCATAAACGTCGCCGTTTTATCCGTCCAACATTCAAAAATATTCGGACAACGTGCTTCCTGACAAACCGTGTGCAGATTCAAACCTTCGATCAATTTCAAAACCTTATTCTGATTCGTCGGATCACCAATTTTGATCTTTAACCAATCGGGTTTTTTAAGTCGCTCACGCTTGCGGCTATTCGGATTTTTCTTGGCAATAAATTTATCTATTAAAACTTTTTCTTCTATCATAAATACAGACCAATATAAATTCTTAAAAAACTTTAATTATCTAATAAATATATTTTACCATTTTGGAATGTCATTTGTCGCTCATCTTCTAAACTATAAGCATTTTAACTTTCCTTTAGAAGCTGTTTGAAAACTCAATAATTAGCTCCAGAGGAGCGATATATTTATAGAATATTGTGGTAAATAGAAATGCAAAACTATAAATATAAAGTTCCTAACGGAACTGTGGAGTTTTCAAACATATTCTAAGAACTTTGATAACTTACTGAACGAATCAAAGGGTAGTTCTTTTCAAACAAACATCCATCGAACCCATCAAATCACCCATCGGATAGGTCAAATAAGCCGTCGGATACGTCAAATAAGCCATCAGATACGTCCAAGCACGTATCCAGACACGTCCCCAACGTATAAATAT
>JBGTHN010000386.1:0-4159 GCA_041746235.1 Pyrinomonadaceae bacterium
TTTCTTATGCTGGAAGAAATCCCGATCTATTTGATAACATTAAGGTTGAAGACACGCGTTGGATAACGAATCTTCTATCAAAATTGAGCGATAAACAAATTCGCGATGCATTTCGGGCGGCAAATTATACACCGGATGAGATAAACATTTTGACAGAATCAGTAAAAAGAAAAATTAGAGAACTCAAAGAAATCAACAATTACAGATTAGGATAAAAAATGAATTTAAAAAAGACAAAACTAATTACTCTCCTGTATTTAGTTGCACTTTTGGCAATACTATCTTTTTCTGCGATCAGTATATTTTCGGATTCGCAAAAAAGCCGCAACTCTAAGGCTGAAGTCGCCGAAAGTAATTCTAGATCAGGCGTTCCAAGTGCGGTAACTGACGAGATTGCAGAAATACCCGTTTTCTCTGATGTTATGAAAGCAGCTTCTGAATATTCCGAAACGAATTCATCTAATCCCGCATCAGTAATTTTTTTCCGTCTGTTTATTGCAGTATTGCTAACGGCTTTGTTGGCTTTTCGCCCGAAGAAAAGTATTCCACTTTTTCAGCGAAATTTTCACGTCATTCAAACCCAAATATTATTGGCGGTCGTGGCGGCATCTCTAATGATGATCGTTGGTAATAACGCCGCTCGTGCATTTGCGATCTTTGCGGCGGTTTCGCTTGTCCGATTCAGAACAAATATCAAAAATCCGAAAGAGGTTACGGTTCTGCTGGTCAGTCTGGCGATAGGTTTGGCGGCAGGTGTCGGATATTGGCAATTGGGAACAATACTGTGCGTTTTTGTAATGGGTTTATTGTGGTTTTTGGAACACAAAGAAGATGAAAATTCATTCCGTTCAATGGAATTGACCGTTAAAACATTTAATGCAAAGAAAACTCAGAATATACTCAAAGCAACTTTCGACAAACACGAGTTGGAGTCAGAATTGCGAAGGATTGATATTTCCATAGAGCAATCTGAAGAACAATCTGAAGATAGAATCACCTATTTTCTTAATCTGCCTTTGGATCTAAGCACGGATTATTTAACGGAAGAAATTATGTCTTCGGATATTGAAAATGTCCACGATGTTAAATGGGATCATAAACCGAAAGAACTACAGATATACGAGTAATTTTAAAGATTACCAACGCAAAGTCGCCAAGTAGCAAGGACGCAAAGATTTATAAAATCAATTAAAACCTTTGCGACTTTGCGTTAAAAATCTTTGATGCTTATTTAGGAAAGATGCTTTTACTTTGGTATTGCTGATCCGGTAATTGCATTTTCTTTTTCAACCTTCATTTTCTCGCCGTAATCTTTCACAAATTCTTTGATGACACCAAATTTACCGAAAAATGTGTAGAAGTTAAACTCTTTCATTTCTTCATAAACCTGGTCGTAATTCCAACCGTATTTTGTATATCTGTAAACTGCTCCCATTGCTCCGGCTCTGTGTTTGCCGCCTTTGCAATGAACAAAGAATTTGCCGGTTTCGGGATCGTTAACAATATCCAAAAACTTTTGGATAGATTCTTCCGACGGATATTTATTATCGTCCATCGGAATATGAATATATTTCATACCGAGCGATTCAACCGCACCTTTTTCATAATCTCTTGCACCGTCACGCAAGTTAATGACCGTGTTGATCCCGAGTTCAGCTAGAGATTTAAAATCTTCCTCATCAGGCTGAGCTCCGCGATAAAAACGCTCATCCATCTGACCGAAATTTTTGATCTCGATATTTGAAAAATCAGGTTTTGAATTACTTTGAGCGAAAGATAATATGGAAAGACTTAAGACAGATAACAATGCCCCTAAAAATAGACGAAAAAATTTCTTATTCACTTATATACCTCTTTGAGTAAATTTATTTTTTTATTTGAAGGGGTTTTGGTTGTATAATGCTTACAACGAATGTTCACTTTTAAGAATACAAAGAATAAACTTGAGTTGCAAATTTTTTTAAATTTTGTAAAAACGCTCAATAAATGGCTTTAACAATATCTTTTACCAAAGCGTGTAAATTATTACCATCATTGTAATTATATTTTCAGACAAGAGGAGAAACCAAAAATCAATATGTCCAAATTAAATTCGATATTTTTAATTCTTTTATTATCACTCAGTATCTTTGCACAGGAAAAAGACCCGAATTCACCGATTCGGGTTACGTTTCTGCACGTCAATGATGTCTATCAATTTATGCCCGTTGACGGCGGGACACGCGGTGGTTTGGCAAGGCTTTTGACTTTAAGAAAAGAAGCCGTTGCGGAAAACCCGAACACGATCTTCACGATGGGCGGCGATACGGTTTCCCCTTCGGTTGAAACACGAAAGTATAAAGGTGCTCAGATGATTGATGCCTGGAATGCAATCGGTTTGGATTATGCGGTTTTCGGTAATCACGAATTTGATTTGAAAATGCCAGACCTGATGAAACGTCTGGAAGAATCCAAATTTACGTGGCTCGGAGCAAATGTGGTCGAAGCCAAAACAAAAAAGATTTTTGCCAACACCCCGGAATATGTCATACGCGAATTCGACGGTGCAAAAGTTGCGATGTTCGGCGTAATTTTGCCCGAAACAAAACAAACTTCTTCTATGGATGACACGCTTGAAGTTACGGATTATTGTCTGACCGCAAACTTGATAGTCAGCCGTCTGCGAGCAGTCGAAAAAGTTGATGCGGTGATCGCTTTAACGCATCTTTCGATGACTCAGGATAAAGAACTGGCAAAATGTGCGGATATTGACCTGATCTTAGGCGGACACGAACATTCGCTTTTGCAATCGAGTTCAAACGGAACACCGATCTTCAAAATGACCGCCGATGCCAGAGAAATGGGTAAATTTACGCTCAATTTCAACCGCAAAACTAAACGATTAGAAGGAATGGATTGGGAAATAATTCCCGTTACGGACAAAATAGCGGACGCACCGGAATTTGCTCCGGTCGTGGCGAAATACAAAGACCTTTTGGACGAATTAGCCGAAACGGTCGGCAACACATCGGTCATACTTGATGCCGGTTCTGTTTCCAACCGCACAAAAGAAACAAACGTCGGAAACTTCGTCGCCGATGCTTTTAGAATGGCTTACAATGCCGACATAGGTTTCTTGAACGGCGGTTCGATCCGTGCTGACAACACTTATAATCCGGGCGTGCTGACAAAACGTGCAGTGCTTTCGATCTTGCCGTTTAACAACGCTGTTTTGAAAGTTGAGTTGACGGGAAAAACTTTGCGTGAAGCTATCGAACATGGTGTTGCGAAAAGTGCAGAAAGTAGCGAACCCGGAGAATTTCCGCAAGTTTCGGGAATGAGTTATAAATTCGACGCTTCAAAACCGAGCGGAAAACGTGTAACCGAAATTTTGATTGGCGGAAAACCGCTTGATGACAGTAAAAAATATACTCTGGCAACTTCGGAATTTTTAATTACGGGTGGCGACGGTTATAAAATGTTCGCCGGTGCAACAGTTTTGACCAAAAAAGAAGAAGCGAAAAAAGATGCGGATATTTTGCAAAACGCAATAAATAATTCACCGAACAAAACGATCTCGCCGAAAGTTGAAGGCAGAATTGTCAGGATCAATTAAGTTAGAAGTTACGAAGTTGAAAGAAATATTTAACAGAGATTAAGAGGATTTAAGGGAAACGGAATTGATTAAAAACCGATTTTAATTATCCTTGTCTATCCTCTTAATCCCTGTTAAATTTGTATTTACAATTTCAACTGCGTAAATTACTGAAAACTCTCTAAAAAATATGTTTTCCCGTCAAAATATAAAAGACCCGACCAAACTCGCCGCCGTCGAATTATTCGATCAAGCCTACGAGGCACAAATGGCGGGCGATTATAAAGAAGCGATCAAACTTTATAAAAGATCGGTCGAAATTTTCCCGACCGCCGAAGCATATACATTTTTGGGTTGGACATATAGTTTTATGGGCGATTACGATCTGGCAATTGCTGAATGTCTGGCAGCAATCGCAGTTGATTCAACATTCGGAAATCCATACAACGACATCGGAAGTTACTTGATAGCCAAAGGAAATTATTACGATTGCGAACGCTGGTTCAAACTCGCCATCAATGCTCCGCGTTACGAAGCCCGTGCATTTCCGCATTTTAATCTCGCCAACGTTTACGAACGCCACGG
>JBGTHN010000387.1:0-3511 GCA_041746235.1 Pyrinomonadaceae bacterium
CGTTTGCTCACGCATAAATGCGTTACTCTAACTTTTCAAAATACCTGTTTTCATATATTCACCTTTTTCCTTTAATCATTTTCACTTTGATTCTCTTGAGGTTTCAATCCGCTGTAACCATCAACCTGAAATCGCCATTTATTATCTTTTCCTTTGACAGCAACAACAACAAATTTCCCTTTTGATTCGGCAACTTCTTTTCCGTCTTTATAAAACCTTATCGTATAAATTCCGACATCATAACCTATGTTTTTTTCAACCTTTCGCTGAAATATCTGAAAAGAAATAGTCATAGTTTGACCGTTATTTTTGATGTTATTAAAAAACGACGCAAAATTGTCCAAAATCGCTTCTCGTCCATTTGTAATATCATCATCCGGCGAAAGATAAGCGGCATCTTCTGTGTAAAGATTCGCTACCATTTCAGGTTTTAAGGTTCTGTAACCATCGCTGAAGGTTTTATAAATTGCGTCTATTCCTTTATGTGGTTTAACACCTTTTTCCAAATTTAGTTCGGAATTCTGAGCATTTATCGTTGAAAAACTAACCAAAATTAAAAATGTCAAAAATAAACCTTTTTTCATAATATTATTCCCAGTAATTATTTTACACGACTTGTTCGCCGTTTTAGAAAATCCATTAAAACAAATTGCGTCAAATTATTCGGGTTTGCAAAATACGCTTTTCCGCATGTCATTTCCGACATCTTTTTGACGAATTCGACTAAATAATAATCGTCAGCGAGCATAAAGGTATTTATCATTATATTGCCTTTGCGACAGGCTTGAACTTCTTTGAAAGTTTCCGCCATTACGAAGGGATCGTTGCCCATCGAATTTTTATAAAGCACACGTTTTGAATCAGTTTGCACGTCAGAATACCGGCGATAATTCAGATAAGCGGGATTTGATGTTTCCATAAATGCGGCGGTTGGTTTGCCGTCCGTAATCATTACGATCTGTTTCATTTCCTTGCGTTGAGCGTTTAATAATCGTCTTGCTAATTTTAATCCTTCGGCTGTATTTGTATGATACGGACCAACTTGAGTTGTCGCTAATTTTGCGATCGGCAATTCTTCTGCATCGTCGTGAAATAAAACGATTTTAAGCGAATCGCCGGAATATTGTGTGCGAATTAAATGAGCCAAAGCTAACGCAACTTTTTTGGCGGGCGTAAATCTGTCTTCGCCGTATAAGATCATCGAATGCGAACAATCAAGCATCACAACAGTTGCACAGGAAGATTGATAATCTTGTTGATGAACGTATAGATCTTTGTATTCTAAATTTAACGGAACGCCCAAACCTTCACGCCTGATCGCCGATAAAAGTGTGGCATTTACATCCAGATTTATTGTGTCGCCGAATTCGTATTGTTTGGAACTCATCGCCGCTTCAACGCCTGTGTCGAGATGCGGAGTTTCGTGGCGACCGATCGAAGATTTTCCGACCGAACCGAGTAATTTTTGAAGAGTTTTGAAACCTAGAAAATCTAAACCTTTTTCCGTGAGTTGAAAGCGTATATCTCTTGGAAGCGGTTCGCTAACTTCGCCTTGTCCTTGCCCCTGTTCGTTTTGTTGTAATTCACGTTCTACCTCTTTAATGTCTAAATAACCTTCTTCAACTAATCTCTCGATCAAATTATTTAACAGTTCTTCCAAAAGTGAGCCTTTAAATTTGCCGTCATTATCGGCGAGCATTTTTTCAATGTCGAGTTCGTCAATAATTCCTTTTTCAAGTAATGCTTGCAACAAGGCTTGCCGAAGACCATCAAGTGTGTCATCCATTTCATTTCGTTGCCGAGTCCACCAATAATCTTCGTTAAATCCCGAATCCAAAACCATATTGGACAAAGCATCCATCAAATCACCTAAATTCAGCCCGAAAACGTCGAATCCCTTAAATTTTGAATAACGTATAAACTTCATAACATTAACTTCATTTGCACCCTTAAACTACTGTAGATAAACAGTGTACATCTTTTATTAAACAAAATGTAAAAAAAAATGGCAACTTAAATACCTTTAATCTTCATCTAGTTTTTTAGCTCAACTATAAATCAACAATTCGCCAAACTTGAAAATTAAATTTCATTTGAATATAGTAATTATATCAAATAACTCTCCTCGATACTTTTAACTCTTCCCGAAAACTTGAAAAAACTCTCCTCGAGTTACATAAATTTACATTTAAGGAAGGAAATAATTATGAAAAAGTTTTTGGTTACATCATTAATGTTATTTGTTTTTGTGGTCGGGATTGTGTTCACGGGGACAACAGCAACCTACGCAAAAAGTTATAAAAAAGCATACAGCGGCAAAAAATATAAAAAACAACGCCGTTATCGTTCAAAACAAACTTGCCGAACTCCACGGCGTAGTAGTCAAAGCAGAAGCAGCAATAGATATAGACGTTCAAACGTAAGAAATTCCCGCACAGCCGGTTACACTTACAAAAAACCTTCATTCTATCGCCGTCATAGAAATGCTTCAAATATCGCCATCGGAACAGGCGGCGGTGCTTTGATCGGTGCTTTAGTCGGTGGTAAAAAAGGTGCTTTGATTGGTGCCGGAATCGGTGCCGGAAGTTCCGCACTTTACACATATAAGATCAAACCGAAAAAACGAAATTACAGATCAAGATATACTCGCCGCAATTAGTTTCAATGGTTTCAAATAAACAAAAAAAGCCTTGATGAATCTGAGAATTCATCAAGGCTTTTTTATGTATATCTGTGTCAATCCAAAGTAAAGAATTGTCAAGAATTACCCTCAAACATCACAGTTAAACTCTGTCAACACAACAGTTTACGATAAACATACAGCAAACTATCCGAGATTTTAAAATACAACGCTATACAAATATCACTTCATCACAAGAATGTAACGAATTAAATAGTTACAAAATTTATACACTCTCCTCTAAAGAAAATTAGAACAAAGGAGTAAAAACATGAAAAAATTTATATCAACATTTTTAACAATCGCAATGATGGCAATAATGGTTCCTCTGGTAGCAAATGCTCAGACAAGTAATCGTTATAATAGAAACAAAACTTACAAATCACGAACATACAAAAAACCAAGCACTTATCAAAAACACCGTAACGTAATTAATATCGGTGTCGGAACTGGTGCAGGTGCGTTAATCGGTGCATTGCTCGGCGGCAAAAAAGGTGCTTTGATCGGTGCCGGTGTCGGTGCGGGTAGTTCGGCAATCTATTCTTACGGAATCAATCCAAAGAAAAAGAAAACACGCAGATATTATCGCCGTCCGTAATTGATAAATAAACTTTGCAGAAAAGCCTTGATGAGTTTTTGATAACTTATCAAGGCTTTTCTTTTCGCTCTTTTGCAACCATTGCTAAAACTCAACGCATCTTTATAATCAAATAATCTTTCATACACAAAAAATTATGGCTAAAAACTCTTATCTTGATTCGATAGAGGTTCCCAAACCTTGTGATAAACCTTGGGACAAAATGATCGGCGACGACCAAAAGCGTTTTTGTT
>JBGTHN010000388.1:0-3037 GCA_041746235.1 Pyrinomonadaceae bacterium
TTTTAATAATCGCGGTTATGGATATTTAAGGTTAGATAAACTTGAACTTGCCGAAAAAGATATTAAACGAGCTTTGGAATTGAATCCGAATCTTTCGCTTGCTTTAAATAATTTAGGACTTTTAAGAATAAAACAAAAGAAATTTGATCTAGCGTTGATCGAAGTGTTAAAAGCAAAAGAATTAAGCCCGGGCTTGCCAGAAGTCTATTTGAACTTAGGTTTGATATACTTTGGAAAGAAACAATATAAATTGGCAATTGATGAATTCGATAGAGCTATCCAATTAAATCCAATATTAGCTGTTGCCTATGTTGAAAGAGGAAAAACTCACAAATTACTTGGTAATAAAACAAAAAGCATTGAAGATGAAAAAACAGCGTCTGAGTTGAGAAAAAAACAAAATCTAAATGTCAAAAAATAACATAACAGAACTATTAGCTAAGACAAAAATTGAAGTTTCACCGGAAACTTTTGCTGTTATTTCATTGCGAAATGAGGATTGGCAAAAACTTCTCGAAAATCCTGAATTATCGCCGCGTATGACTTCGCCATTTATGTTGTTCAAAGATAAATGGGAAGTTACATTGGTGCTTGATGATATTGATTTTGGAACAATTCGCCACGTAGTTCGTGATGCAAAGATTGAAAGAAATTTTCGGCTTTTAAGTTTTGATGTCGAATTGGAATTCGATGTCGTCGGTTTTATGGCTCAAATCGCCAAGATTTTAGCGGACGCAGGAATTTCAATTTTGCCAATTTCTTCATTTTCACGCGACCACGTTTTGATTCGACAAGATGATCTGGCGAATGCTTTGAAGGCTTTGCGTGGTTATGTTGATGAGGTTTGTTAGGTGTTATGAGTTTTTGGAAAGACAAAGTTGTTTTATTAACCGGAGCTTCAAGCGGAATTGGCGAAGCATTGGCTTATGCAATGGCTGAACGTGGAGCAATAATTGGTTTACTTGCCAGACGCGAAGAATTGCTTAAACCAATTTCTGAAAAGATTGAAAAAAATGGTGGGAAAGCTAAATATTTCGTTTGCGATGTAATTGAAAAAGAAAAATTATTTGACGCGGCTGAAAGTTTAAGGAATGAATTTGGAAAAATTGACATAATGATCGCAAATGCAGGAATTGGCGGAAATAATAAAGAAACACGGACTCTACAACCTGAAGCTGTAGCAAAAGTGATCAATGTAAATCTGATCGGTGCGGTAAATTCAGTTTCATCAGTTTTGCCGCATATGCTTGAAAGAAAAAGTGGTCAACTTGTTGCAATTTCCAGCCTTGCCGGTTTTCGTGGTTTGCCGAAGTCCGCCGCATATTCGGCTTCAAAAGCTGGAATGACGGCGTTTTTTGAAAGTGTCCGACTTGATGTTCAGCATAAAGGTGTAACCGTTTCAATCATTCAACCGGGTTTTATAAAAACACCTCTCACTTCTGGCAGAGCAAACAAAATGCCATTTATTATGGAACTTGAAGATTCAATTCCAAAGTTTTTGAACGCTATTGAAAATCAGAAAAAATTTGCGGCATTTCCTTGGCAATTGGCAACATTTGTTCGTTTCGGAAGCATTTTACCTGCGTGGCTTTATGACCGAATCGCCGGAAAAGCGAGATACCGTGAATAATTTGATTGCACACCTTTTGACGAAAGTTCCAAAAAGTAAGAAAATTCAAAAAGTTTTTCTTATATAGCAACCCTTTTCATCTAATCTATGGATTTAATACAAGCAATTATACTTGGCATCGTCCAAGGTCTAACAGAATTTATTCCGATAAGTTCGACTGCACATCTTGTTTTTGCCAGCCGTTTAACAAATCTTTATAACGGAAATCCTGAACAATTGACAGCAACAATGGCGGTTATTCAACTCGGCACACTTGCGGCTGTTTTTGTTTATTTTGCAACTGATATTTGGAATATTTCAGTATCATTTATCCAAGACCATTTTGCTTATATTGTCGGTAACAAAAAGAATTATTCGGGAACAAACGGAATTCGTCCAATGTGGATGTCTGATGAATCTTGGTTGGGTTGGTTAATTATTTTCGGTTCGATTCCGGTCGCAATTATCGGTTTGACTTTTAAAGATACGATCGAAGGTTCTTTAACAAAAGATCTATGGATCATTGGCATAATGTTAATTGCCGTCGCATTACTTTTAGCTTTAGCTGAAATTGTCGGCAGACAAAAAAAAGACATCAAAGAAATAGGTATTTTTGATGCGTTGATCGTTGGACTTTCTCAAGTTTTATCATTAATGCCTGGAGCAAGTCGTTCCGGTTCAACAATTATGGGCGGACTTTTCGCCGGATTAAAAAGAGAAACCGCCGCAAGGTTTTCGTTTTTGTTAATGATTCCGGCAATAACGGCAAGCGGTTTGCTTGAATTGGTCGAAGCTTGGAAAATTTTACCAAAAGATAGTTTTGTTCCGCTTTTGGTTGGAACGATCGTCGCAGGCGTTGTCGGTTATTTGGCGATCTGGTTTTTACTAGCATTTCTAAAACGCTATTCAACGGCAGTTTTTATTATCTATCGAATAATTCTAGGCACAGTAATTCTCATACTTTTATACCAAGGTCATATTTCATCACAAGTCTAAAATGAATAAGCGTTGGGAAGTTAAAACACACGATTACGATTTGATCAGAGAATTGTCCAACTCTCTGAAAATTTCGCCGATTGTTGCTGCTTTGCTAACGACTAGAGGATATGATTCTGAAGAATCTGCACACAAATTCCTTAATCCAAAATACGAAGACCTGCATGAACCAAATCTTTTAAAAGGGATGAAAACGGCTGTAAAACGTATTCTTAAAGCCGTTGAAAATAAAGAAAAAATTCTTATTTGGGGCGATTACGATGTTGACGGAACGACGGGAACGACAGTTTTAAGAAAAGCATTGGAAATTTTAGGTGCGGAAACAGGTTTTCATATTCCACATCGTTTTACGGAAGGTTACGGCATAAATATTCCTGCTCTCGAAAAAGCAAAAGAGCGTGATTATAAACTTGTTATCAGTGTTGATTGCGG
>JBGTHN010000389.1:0-3055 GCA_041746235.1 Pyrinomonadaceae bacterium
TCGATAATTCGTTTTTCGAGCATTTTAGTAACCCGTTCGGCATCAACCAGATCAAACAAAGCGTCGTAAAGCGGACGTAAGTATGGATCAACTTTTTCTTGCAGATCGCCGGGTAAAAATCCTAATCTTTCGCCCGCTTCGATCGCCGGACGAGTTAAAACTATTCTCGAAACTTTCTTTTGAAAAAGTGCGTGAACCGCCATTGCGACAGCGAGGAAGGACTTACCAGTGCCAGCCGGACCAATACCAAATGTCAGATCGTTATCTTGCATTGCTTCGATATATTTGCGTTGATTGGCAGTTTTCGGAGCGACTTGTTTTTTGCCGGAAGGATTAAAACGTGCTTTGGTAAAATAGTCTTTTAGCGAATACGCACGGTCTTCGGCGATCTGTTTGAAGGCACTGCGGAGTTCTATATCAGTAAATGAATTGCCCTCAGCGAATAGTTGGGCAAACTCACGCAGAATATTTTGGACAACCTCAACATCTGCGGGTTCTCCATCAATAGTTAAATCCTGTCCGCGTGTATTTACGCGAACGGCGAGTAGTGATTCGAGGTATTTGATATTTGCATCGTGGACTCCAAAAAGCGTTTCCAATGCACGAGGTGGCAGTTCTATTTTTTTTATATTACTCAAATTCTTTTAATCCAATCTCCCTGTCGTATTCTTTAAATTGTTCTATAAAATGAGGCTACTAAAAGGGAATATAATAGTCAACAAAAATTAAATAAATAAAGTTAGTTAATAATTAGCCAGCTTTTTTATTATAATTGGAGAACTGCTTGTAGTATATGTAAATTAAATTTTGTTTGATATTGGATTTAGCAGCATTTTGCCAATTGAAACATCATCTGAGTTTTCAAAGTCTTTTATACCGATTCTGATTTCATCCTGTTGTATATCATCACGAAAAGTTCCATGTAAATAATCCCAAATACTTAAACCGCTTGACCAATTTGAATTCAATTCATCTTGAACTTCCGAATGATGAATTCCATGTAATCTTGGTGTCATAATTATCTTTTGCAGCTTTTCCTCGGTTTTTTTAGGAAGCTCGATATTTGAATGATGAAAGAAAATGCTCATCAAAAGTCCTGTTTGCCAAATTTTTAATGCTTCGGGCGAAACTCCGATAACTAAGATTTGTCCTGCCCGCCACACAACTGAAATTGCAATTTCGCCGAAGTGAAATCTTATTGCAGTTGAAGTAGTCAAGTCTAAGTCCGCGTGATGGATTTTGTGGAAATTCCAGAGAAAATCATTTTTGTGAGTTAGAACGTGCCATAGATAAAGCGTGTAATCGAGAAGGAGAACCGCTAAAATATCTTCAAGAACTTTCGGAAGTTTAAACAGTTTAAGCAGACCAAAGTTTTTTTCTTTTGTATAGAGCGTTAATTTATCCGTTACGGGTTTTTCCAGTAATGCCGAAGTAACGCCAGCTATTGAAGCGATTGCGAAATTTCTGGTTGTGTGAATTCCTCTTGATTCAACTTGTTTTCGGAGAGGTCTTTTTTTCTCAAAATAATAAAGAGCAGCAAATGTTCCGACTGTTAAAATTCCCCTTATCCATTTCATTTTTAAAGTATTACATTTCAAAAAAAAATATCAAAGATTAACGAATAGAATATTATATGAAATATGCAACAAAACTCGCATCTTCAAACGTAAAATCCGTCTTTGCCATTCAGTAGATTGTTATGATATTCTCATTCCTTTGTTATCACATATTACATAGTGTTTTTTTATTAAATAGGAGCATATTAACAAATGGCTAATGACGGAAATCAGCAATTCGGAAAAATCGTTCAAATTATCGGTCCGGTTGTTGACGTAGAATTTTCAGATAATTATTTACCACCAATACATCAAGCATTACGTGTTATTTCGGAAGGTTTTGATGTTGATACAGAAATTAATGTTGTGACGGAAGTTCAACAACATTTGGGCGAAGGTCGCGTTCGTGCGGTTTCGATGCTTCCGACGGATGGAATGGTTCGCGGGATGAAAGTTGTTGATACAGGCGGACCAATTACTGTGCCTGTTGGAGAAGCAACACTCGGTCGCGTGATGAATGTGATCGGCGAACCTGTTGACGAACTAGGTCCGGTTAATTCCGAACTCCGCTATCCGATTCACGCCCACGCACCTTCGTTTGAAGATCAAGCAACCGAACTCGAAATGTTCGAAACGGGAATTAAGGTTATTGACCTTGTTCAACCGTTCTTACGTGGTGGAAAAATCGGTTTGTTTGGCGGTGCCGGAGTTGGTAAACCGGTTCTGATTATGGACCTTATCAACAACGTAGCGAAAGGTCGAGATGGTTTCTCGGTATTCGCAGGTGTTGGTGAAAGAACCCGTGAAGGAAACGATCTGTTACGTGAGATGGTCGAATCGGAAGTTATCCAATACGGTAAAGAATTTAATGACGATTTCAAAGAAAACCATGCTTTTGATCTGACCAAAGTTAATATGGATGAGATCACAGGCTCAAAAGTATCTTTGATCTACGGACAAATGACAGAACCGCCGGGAGCGAGACTTCGTGTTGCACTTTCGGGTTTGACAGTTGCTGAGTATTTCCGTGACCAAGGTAACGACGTGCTGTTCTTCGTTGATAACATTTTCCGCTTTACACAAGCCGGTTCGGAAGTGTCTGCACTTCTCGGACGTATGCCTTCAGCAGTTGGTTATCAACCAAACCTCGCTTCAGAAATGGGTGAGATGCAAGAGCGTATTACATCAACAAAAACAGGTGCTATCACATCGATTCAAGCAGTTTACGTTCCGGCGGATGATTATACAGATCCCGCTCCGGCAACAACATTTGCTCACCTTGATGCGGTATCTGCTTTGTCTCGTCAGATTGTTGAATCTCACCAAGGTACAATTGACGTAGAGTCGCAATTAGGCCAAGGCAGCGTCTTTATTATTCGCCTACCCCTTATCAACTAACAATATTTCTATCATTGCTCAAGCGTGGCACTTTGTTTTGTCCGCCAAGTTTGCCTATGCTTTTCATATAATTGATAAAGGCATTTTTTGGTAAGGCATTT
>JBGTHN010000390.1:0-4284 GCA_041746235.1 Pyrinomonadaceae bacterium
GACAACAACGAAACGTATGTTTTTCATATATTTACGTGAAACTGCCTGAACATCCTCTGATGTAACTTCCTGCAAATGGTTGAGAAATTCAAACGATTTTCTCCAACCGCCGCCAATTAATTCATATTTGGCAAGTTCGAGGGCTTGAGCTGCATTTGTTTCCTGATTGACATAATAAATAGTTAAATAATTTCCCGCTATATTTTTGATAACCTCATCGTTAAGAAACCTTCGTTGCAAATTTTTAATTTCGTTGAGCATAACCTTCATAGTTTCATTTGGATCGGTTGTCGTAACATATATATTTCCGGTATTTGCCGAATAAGTATCAAGTCTTGCACTCGGAGCATAAGACAATTGCCGTTTTTCCCGAACTTCATCAAATAATTGATTAGTCAAGAAAGTTATTGCCACACGCATCGCATAATAATCGGGATTATTGAGCGACGGTGCATTGAAAACTCCCGTAATATAATTTGTTGGCAAATCTCTCGAAGTTACATCCAAAGTTGATTTAGAAAAATCAAATTCGGGGAATTTCTTCTCTTCATAATTTCCACGCGGTAATTTTCCAAGTGTTGCCGAAATCTGTTTCTTTAAAACCTCCGCGTCAATATCGCCGACAACAACCAAAAGTAGTTGCGAAGTTTGCATAACTTTCTTGTGATAATCACGCAAATCCGGCTGTGTAATTGTTTGCAAGGTTTCAATCGTTCCGCTAACTTGATTTGCATAAGGATGATTTGCATAGATAATCCTTTCCTGTAAAACATCCAAATAATTATCGTTATCGGTTTCTGCTTCTCGCAAACCTACTAAGAGTTGTTGACGAACTCTTTCAAAATCATCTTTTTCAAATGCCGGATTCATTGCAATATCGGTAAATATCTTCCATGTATCGTCAAAATTCTGGCGTGTTGAACCAAAAGTTAAGACGCTGTAATCATTACCGGAACTTGAACCGATTCCGCTTCCTGTGGAGGCAAGTTCGCGTCTAATAACATCACGCGGATAGGTTTTGCTTCCTTCAGTTGCAACTGAAAGCATTAAATTTTCGATTCCGGCATTTTTTGCAGTTATGTTTCTCGCACCACCGCGAATAAAAAGTCCGGCGGAAACTGTTGGAGCATTTGACCGACGCTTTACCAAAACTTTTAAGCCATTAACGTCAAATTCCGTTACAAGCGAAACTTGTTTGGCAACATCCAATCTGCCTTGAGCAAATCCGGCTGCAACAAGCGATAAAGAAATAAATGTCAATAAAACAAATTTACTGACGGCTGATCTATGATTTCTAAATAATTTCATATTTTTATTTACCTATTAAATCTGCTTCGGTTAAATTCGCCTCACTTTGCGATTGCGGTGAGATAAGTGCGACACCGATGTGTGGTTTTTCTGTTATATAAGTGTTGATATAACGATTTATATCTTTTCGCGAAACGGCACGTAAATTTTTGTGATAACTGCGAAAATATTCAATTCCCGTTGAAGACCACCAAAATCCGAGTGTGTGCGAATATTCGCTGAGTTTTTCGCGTTCAAATAAATCTCTCGCTTCAAGCAAAGTTTTTGCATTTTCCAATTCACGGTCGGTGTAATAATCCGCTTTTTCAAACTGTGCAAGTTGTTCGTATGCAACTTTTAGAGTTTCTTTTGCCTTGTCTGGCGTGGTTACAAGCGTCAAAGTGATCGGTCCGACATTTCTCTGCGTATAATATGTAACATCCGCCACAACTGCTAAACCTGAATCAACCAATGTGCGTTGGAATTTTGAATCAGGCTGTCCCAAAATGTATGAAAAAACGTCTGCCGCAAAAGTCGCGTCGTCATCTTTTCCGATCGAAGGACCGTGCCAACCGATCTGAATTAAAACATTATTAACCGGTTTTTTGACAATTACACCTTCACTTTTTTTCAAAGGCGGATGTTCAACTAACGGAAATTCTTTAAATGTTTCAACTTTGCGTTTTTCCCAAGTTCTAAAATCTTTTTCGGCAATTTTAAAAACTTCTTCGGGATCAACATCGCCGGTTACGATCAAAGCTGTATTTTCCGGCACATAATAACGCGATTGAATAGTTTTCATTTTTTCAACCGTTGCGGAATTTACCGTTTCGCGTGTTCCGAGCGGTTTTTTGCGGGTTGGATATTGATAGTAAAGTTTTTCCTGCATTTCGCGTTGAAGATAGAAAAAAGGATTTCCTTCGTTGCGGTCAATTTCGCCAATAACAACCTTTTTTTCCTGCTCCAATTCTGCTTCAATAAAATTCGGAAAACGAACCGAATCACTTATGTATTTAATTGCCGTCGAAACATACGGACTTGTTGTTATAAAATAATAATTAACAACTTCTTCGCGGGTTGTCCCGTTATAATTAGCTATCTGTCCGAGATTGGCTAAATAATTTACGTTTCCGATGGTTTCTTTATATTTTAGTTGCTCACTGCAATTTGCCGCTTCATAGCTGGCAACATCTTTATTTGATAAGTAGCGTTCGCAGCGATAAATACCGACTGCTTTATTCGGCTTAAAAAACATATGTTCGTAAAGATGCGACAAGCCGTTAAATTCAATTGGTTCGGTAAAAGAACCGTTTCGAACAGCAATCTCAACCGTTACAAGCGGAATTGATGAATCAGGCAGAACAATTACTTCTAAACCATTTGCCAATTTTTTATTTATAAAAGGAACTTCAATGCCATCTTGTTTTTTCTCGGCAACTGTAGCTTTTTGCACAGGTTCCGTTGTTGGTTTAGGGGTTTTTGTCTTTTGAGCAAAATTAAATGTAGTAAGCAAAGACAGGATTAAAAGTGACGATATTAAAATTTTTTTCACTAAATAAACTCCAAGAGCAAAATCTGAATTTTATTATTTACGCAAAACTTGCGAAAATGTTTATATTAAAAACTTATCACAAGGAGCGAGAAATATGGAACGAGATAATATGATGCACGGAGCGAGAACCGCGTTGAATACAAATATGGAAATGCGGGAATGGTGCGAAATGTATCTAAAAAACAAGACAAAAGAAGAAAAAGGCGAGATGACGGAAGAAGAATTTGAACACTTCTGGAAATATCACAAACCGGAAATTATGCACGCCGGTTCAGCCGAAGCGGTTTTGGCATATCGGGAAAGAAACATTGAAAATTAATGTGATCGAACCGTATCAATAATTTAAAAAACAGCAATTCATTTAATTGAAGTGCGGACATTTATGTTCACACTTTCAATTAAATGAATATTTTATTTTAAGGAGTTGTTTTTGTTTCTTCTTTTTTATCTTCGACTCTTTTATCCATAGACAAAAACAAAACCGGAGCATCGTGGTCGGAAATTCTTTCGGGACGATTTTCGTCATTTGCATAAACTTTCGGAAAATCGGCATTTAATCTTGCGTAACCGAATTTCTTTGCGTAATAACGTAACTCTCTATTGATCAAAATATGGTCAAGCACTTGTGCGTTTCCGCCGTAAACGTATGAATAGCGATTATCTGCACTTATTCCGTCAACCAGATTTATCAATCCCGTTTCAAATATTTCTTGTGAAGGTGTCAGAATATTTCGTTCCGGTTTTCCTTTTAGAATTCCGATTAAATCATTGTAACCGTCATTAAATTGAAACGCATTGAAGTCGCCCATTACAACGATTTTTTCATTCGGTTTTTCTTTTTGACGGTCAACAATAAATTTCGCTAAAAATTCAGCTTCCAAACGACGTTTGTTTTGGACACGATCTCCATCTTTTGGGTCGTCAATTCCGAGATAAGATTTAAAGTGATTAACAATTGTCGTAAATTCAAATTTTCCACCCGTTTTTTCATCAGCCACTTCAAATTGCATTAACAAAGGCGGACGATCAAAGAGAAATTCATTTGGATTAGCGTCTTTATGTTTTAGTTTAATGTCTTTGGCAAGTTGCTCGGTTTTAATCACTTTTACTTTTGTAGTTTTGACCAAATAGCCGACATCAATTCCACGAAAATCATTGCTTTCTTCTAAATATGCTTTGTATTGCGGGTTCGTTTGTTTAGCCACAACTGCGTCGTCATTTATTTGTTTGGCAAGTTTTTCTAAAACTTCAAGATTTTCTATCTCGATCACACCTAAAACATCCGGCATCGAAAGCACATTGCGAACCGCCAAAGATGACTTTTTAAGACGTTTTGCAAAATGTTCCTTAGAAACCATTGTTTCTTTTCTCTTTAGATCGGAATTAGTTTCATCATCAAAGAAATTTTCAAGATTGAAACTTCCGATCGTTATTTCACGCTCGGC
>JBGTHN010000391.1:0-4473 GCA_041746235.1 Pyrinomonadaceae bacterium
GAAAGCCGATAAAATAATAATCATCCGAAACCATTCCTTCTTTGCCATAATAAATTGTGGAAACAAGTAAGATCAAAAAGGTCAGAGGCAAATTCCAAACAGGATCAACCAACTCCGCCATATGGAAAAAATATGCGGGAATAATAGCATAATTTGCAAAGTCAACTACGTAATCAATAGTTTTGCCATTGATATTTGGGAGAATTTACTTTGTTCTAAATTTCCTTGCAAAAGTCCCATCAATTCCATCTATTACCAAAGCGACAAGCAACCAAGCCATCGCCAAACGCCAATTCTTAGCATTAATTGCGAGAATTGCCATAAAGCCTACGAATAAACCGGAAGCGGTAAAAAGATGGACGCTCCATGCCAAGATTTTGTCCAGACTTGTGTAGGAGTAAGCCATTTATTTCTGTGACAACGCCAAAATTTTGTCGAAATGTGCAACAGACACAGGCATTACGGAAAGGCGTGTGTGTCTTATAAGTTTCAAACCTTCAAAAAAATCGTCAGCTTTTATATCTTTAAGCGTAACTTCATTTTTAAATTGTTCGACAGGTTCAATATCAACCCAACTCCAGCGTTCGTCTTCGGGACTTGTATAACCGCCATCGGAAATCACTTTTGCCACGCCTTGCACAGCTTTGACATCGCCCGAATTGTAAAATAAAACGAGATCATCTTTTTTCATCTCACGTATAAAATTTCTCGCCTGATAATTTTTAACCTTTTTCCACACACGCTTTCCGTCTTCCATAAATTCTTCAAACGTGCATTTGTTTGGTTCTTCCTTCATTAGCCAATGATTCATAAAATTTCTCCTTTAAGTAAAGTGCAAAATTAAGTCTAACATTTACTGATTTACTATAAAAAAGCACGAGCATATTTGAGCTAAATGTAGTTTTGAGTACTAGAACATTGCAAACAATATGTCATAGTGGAAAAAATTGCTTGCCTAGATGAAAAAGAATGGTGTATAAAAACGCTAAAGTCGAAAATACAATTCAAAAGCTGAAAACAATTGACATCAATCTTCAACCAACATTATCTTACAGCCAAAATGATAAGAGGTATGAATTATGTTAAAGCCAATATTTATCGCTATGCTCTCTTTTATTTTACCTTTTGGTAATATCTCGTCTAATTTATTTAGCGAATCGAGCATAATAAAACCAAGAGGAGATAGCGGAATTCTTGAAAAAATGATTGTGGCAAATGGTGATGTTGTCCTGAACATTAATTTGGATAAACTTAATGGAAATCAAAGTTCTGCTAAGGAATCTAACTTGAGTGAATTGCAGTTTGATATAAATCGCGATTCCTTCTTTAACATCCTTGTTTTTGATAAAGAACTGCGAAGTACGATGCCGGGTTCGATGAGGATTGTTCCAAAAAATGAATTGAGTTTGCCGAAAAAATTGAATGATTCAATTAATAATCTTTTAATCGAAAAAATGCCATTTGGTGAAGATTTCGGACTTGTTATACGTGATCGAAAAACGGGCTTTAAGTTTTTTAACATTGTCGGGCAGTTATTTGAATATGATTCAGATCAGCAAAACTTGAAGATGAGATCGGGACGGATTTTAATTTCTAAAGAATTTGCTCAAGAAATCGGTCGTCCATCCGACGCAGAGATTTATGTTGGGGATATAAATATTGAAGCAAAAATGCGTTCGATAGAAGTTATGCAGATCGTCAATGGTGAGGCTACGTCCAAATCTATGCCGGCTATGACCGATGAAAATGCAGGAACAAGACCGGGACCGGATGTTGTTGTTGGTAATGTTTTTGGATTACAGGAATTTGGCAGTAATGGAACGCAAGTCGGACTTGCTGTTGGAACTGACTCATGTAATTTCGGAAACCAAAACTTGAACTGGTTTCAATTACCAAACAATGATCATCCTGTAATTCCGCAAAATCTTTATCGAATGAGTGCAGATACCACGAGATTTGAACAGATAGGGCAATCTAGCGTTAAACACGCATTTCTAGCTTTGGCTCAAAATTTATGTAATCTTGGATGCAACGGAGTAAGCGGAACTCGACTTGGTTCGGGTTGTTCTGATCCATATACTGCCGCTGATAATGCTGGACCAAATCTAGGTTCGCGGGCTTGGATAAATCCATTTACAGGGGTTTATCCGAGAGGTGATTCGGCAACAAATCCGAATAATCATCTTGGTCATTCACACGACGGAACATCACACCGAATCTTAACCAACATCAGTGATCTTAATACACAGATGAATGTTGGAGCTACATATTTTGCTGAAGGTCAATACATTACACCTCATGAATATAATTGGTGTCAGACAAATCCCGGACAATGTAATATGAATAACAATGTTTCATACAGACAATTTGGTGTAAATGGTTTATCAAGCCCATTTGCTTTTAACCATATTGGCGAAACTGTTCGGGAAAAAGCCGCAGTTGAAGTATGGACGGGAGCAACTTTTGTTCAGCTTGATCCTGCTCCGGGTGTTGATGGTATTGGAAAACTTGCTTATAAGGTAACAGAAACATCTCCCGGAGTCTGGCACTACGAATATGCCATTTATAATCAAAATATGGATCGTGGGATTCAATCATTCAGCGTGCCTTTTGGAAACGGAGCTTCATTTACTAATGTAGATTTTCACGCACCACCACAGCATCCCGAATGGTTAAACGATGGAACTTTAAATAATGCCGGTTTTAGTGACGCACCATGGACTAACTCACAGACCTCTACAAATATGATCTGGAACACAGAAACCTTTGCTCAGAATCCAAATGCCAATGCGATCCGTTGGGGCACTATGTATAACTTCCGTTTTGATTCCAATGCTCCGCCACAGACGGCAACTGCCACAATTGGATTTTTTAAAACAGGTTCACCGATTACGGTTCAGATACAAGGACCGGGCGAGGCAACAAATACTGTTGCATCTATATCGGGGCGGGTTACTTCACCAACTAGAGGTGTGCATTTTGCTAGAGTTTCAATCACTGATTCAGGCGGTAATACTCGTTTTACAATGACGAATCCATTTGGCTATTATCGCTTCAAAGACATTCCCATCGGTGAAACATATACAATTAGTGTTTTTTCAAAAAGCTACACTTTTATGCCTCAGACGTTACAGATCAATAAAAACCTCACAAACGTAAATTTTGAGGCGGAACAATAATTATCTAAATTTATAAACAAGGTTTTAAGGCGGACTTCGGTTCGTCTTTTTTTTGCTGATAAATGTCAGAACAAGCAATATTTTAATCTACTATTCCAACCCGAAAACAACTCATATTCAGACAAAATTTAAAAGGATTCTAATCTTGACATAAAAGTAAAGATTTGAGATTCTTTACATTAAAGTAATTGATAAAAAAGGACTTTAATTGGTAGGAAGCGATGAAAATATCAGCACAGGAAGAATATGGTTTGCGTTGTTTATTGCAATTGGCAACTTTGTCGGAGGATGAAACTCTGACCTTGCCGCAGATTGCCGAACGTGAAGGAATTTCGCAAGCGAACGCGGGGAAATTGATGTGGCTTTTGAATAAATCGGGTTTTGTAAATGCAACACGCGGAACAAAAGGCGGTTATTCGCTTTCGCGTCCGTCAAAGGAAATTCATTTAAGCGAAGTTATAAAGGTTTTAGATGATGACGAGATCGGCGGACATTGTGAAAGCTACACAGGCGTTAAGGATTCGTGTGTTCACACGGGCGATTGTGGAATTCGCCCTGTGATCGTCGGTTTACACGAAATTGTGCAAAATGCTCTATCAAATATAACTCTCGCACAACTTGTCGGAACAGAGAAAAAGGTTGATGAAAGATTTCACCGCATACAGGGAATTCACAAAACAATTGAGCCGCAAAGACAAGGTGCAGACGCAAAGATTTTATAAATTTAATTTAGATGTCTAGTTCCAAATATTGACTTTGGACTTGGGACACGGGACTTTGGACTAATTATGAGTACAGCAACAGAATTTTTAACAAACAGGGAATATAAATACGGTTTTACAACGGACATCGAAACGGAAGTGATTCCAAAAGGTCTTTCGGAAGACACGGTTCGACTGATTTCTTCAAAGAAAAACGAGCCGGAATGGATGCTTGAATTTCGCCTTAAAGCCTATCGTTATTGGCTGAAAATGACCGAACCGAAGGATTGGGCGAATTTTGATTATCCAAAAGTAGATTTTCAGGACATCGCATATTATGCCGCTCCGAAAGAGAAAGAAAAGAAAAAATCTCTGGATGAAGTTGATCCCGAATTGCTTGATACTTTTGAGAAGTTGGGAATTCCGATCACCGAACAAAAAATGCTTGCGAATGTTGCCGTTGATGCGGTTTTCGATTCGGTTTCGGTTGCAACAACTTATAAGAAAAAGTTAAAAGAAGCGGGTGTTATTTTCTGTTCATTTAGCGAAGCGGTCGAAGAATATCCAGAATTGATAAAGAAATATCTCGGCTC
>JBGTHN010000392.1:0-2585 GCA_041746235.1 Pyrinomonadaceae bacterium
TAGCGTCGCAAAGGGTATGGTTACTCATCTACAAATGTTTATTTTTTCTCAAAATGTTCAGATATAAGAAAAAGACGATCATCTCAGATGATTAACTTTTTCTTATATCTGAACATTTACAGATAAAGATAGACATTTCACATTAGCAACTTGTGCCGTTTGCACGCTAATCGCGGCAAACGGGCAGACGAGCCGTCTGCGTTCCGACCGAAAACTTTTTTATAGGAAAGCCTTGCAAAAAGTCAAACCATAAAAAAAGCAGATAAGTTGTAAAACCTATCTGCTTTTTTCTATTGAAATTAATCAAATCTAAGCAACGGTAATTTCATCCGCTAAATAAACATCTTGAATTGCGTTCAACAATTCCACGCCTTCATTGGTCGGACGTTGAAATGCTTTACGACCTGAGATAAGTCCCGTTCCGCCGCCGCGTTTGTTGATAACTGCTGTTCGGACAGCTGCCGCAAGGTCGCCGTTTCCTTTTGATTCGCCGCCGGAATTTATTAAACCACAACGTCCCATATAGCAATTTGCAACTTGATAACGCACTAAGTCAATCGGATTTTCCGATGTCAGATCGCTATAAACTTTGTCGTGTGTTTTGCCATAAGAACCGTCTTTTTGCATTGCCGTATAACCGCCGTTGGTGGTTGGCAATTTTTGTTTAATGATGTCGGCTTGAATCGTTACGCCCAAGTGATTTGCTTGTGCCGTTAAATCCGCCGAAGCGTGTTTGTCGCCATCAGCAGTTTTGAACGCTGAATTTCGCAGGTAGCACCAAAGAATTGTTGCCATTCCGAGTTCGTGTGCATAAGCAAATGCTTCGGCGATCTCAACGATTTGACGCGAAGATTCTTCCGAACCGAAATAAATTGTTGCACCAACTCCAACTGCTCCCATATCTTTGGCACGATCAATCGTTCCGAACATAACCTGGTCAAAACTATTCGGATAAGTTAAAAGTTCGTTATGATTTACCTTAACAATAAATGGAATCTTGTGTGCGTATCTGCGGGAAACTGCACCGAGAACGCCGAAGGTTGAAGCGACTGCATTGCAACCGCCTTCGATTGCTAATTCGACAATGTTTTTCGGATCGAAAAGTTTCGGGTTCGGAGCAAAACTCGCACCGCCTGAATGTTCGATTCCTTGATCAACCGGCAGAATCGAAAGATAACCTGTTCCGCCAAGTCTGCCGTTATCAAAAAGCGACTGCATTGAACGCAAAACGCCCGGATTTCTGTCCGAATCTATCCAAACGCGGTCAATAAAATCACCACCCGGAACGTATAAATTTTCCTTTGGAATAGTTGTAGATGTATGGTTTAAAAGTGTTTCGGCATCATCGCCTAATAATTCCTGTATTTTACTGTAATCAACAGCCATTTCTTAAAATATCTCCTAAATTTTATATTGTTTATATTTAAAACTGATTTTCGCCGAATTATAGCACATAATGTCGGTTTGTCCTTTCTTCATAAATATTTTTTTGCCAAATACTCAGGGCTTGTTCAAAGTCAGAAGTGGCTAAAATTCCTTTGTATCTACTTTGAATAAACCCGATAATTCCATCTCAAGATGATACGATTTCTTCTTTGTTTGAACTCCTTCAGCCAGCCTTTCAACTCCTCCAGTCAAGCCTTCAACTCCTTCAATAAACCTTAGAACTCCTTCAATAAACCTTAGAACTTCTTCAATAAACCTTAGAACTTCTTCAATGAACCTTAGAACTTCTTCAATGAACCTTGGAACTTCTTCAATGAACCTTGGAACTTCTTCAAGCCAGCTTGAAGAAGTTCCAAGCTAGTCTGAAATCATTCGAAACCTGTCAAATCTTCAATAAGACCAGCTCCGATTTTCATTGAATTCAAATATTTGTATATTGTTAAAAAATTTGCATAAATTCAATCTATTGTTGTATTATGTCTGGGTTTCATTTATTCAAATTTAACGAGTTGCGATTCCCGATTAGTTACATTGTAACTTTCTCATTTATCTTGTATTCCGTTTACAAAAATATGTAGCGGGAAATTAAAGTTTTAGAGGTGTATTAAGTATGTATTTTCCTATCAAAAAGCAAATCACTTTGCTTTTCTCTATCTGTCTGATTTTTGCCGTTTCACAAATTTCATTTGCCGGTGAAGATTGGCGACCTGTAACTGCCGAAGAACTTGCAATGAAAAAAGGCAAGGTCGAAGCCGATGCCGATGCCGAAGCTATTTTCTGGGAAGTTAGAATCAATGATCGTTCACAGAGCAATTTATCTCTTGAACATTATGTTCGTGTAAAAATTTTCACCGAGCGTGGTCGGGAAAGATTCGCCAAATTTGACATTCCTTTTTCCAAGCGAATGAAAATCAAGAATATTGCGGCAAGGGTTATTAAACCCGATGGAACAATTATCGAAATTAACAAGGATGATATTTTTGAAAGGGAAATTATCAGAATTAATAAAACCAAAATCAGAGCAAAATCATTTGCTGTTCCGAATATCGAACCGGGTGTAATTATTGAATATCAGTATCAGGAAGTCATTAGAAATGCGGGAGCAATTGGTTTGAAATTACTTTTCCAAAGAGATATTC
>JBGTHN010000393.1:0-14304 GCA_041746235.1 Pyrinomonadaceae bacterium
TGTGTTTGTTCAAGTTTATAAAGCAACAACTTGCCCTTAAATTTTACATTAAAACCTTTTATCCATTCAAAAAGCCAAAAGCGACAACTAATTTTCTCGCTTTTGGCTTTTTTTGTATTACAGGCTATCTTTTAGATTCATAAATAAATTCGATAAAACTATCTATGCTCAAAACCTTTTCAAATAGAGTTGAACAAGAATTAATATTCTGTTTATTAGGAAAAGACTCCGACAAAACAAACGAATTTTTGCATTCTACAAATGAATTCGATTGGGAATATATTCTCAAAACCGCTGAAGAACACAACATAATTCCGCTCATTTATAAAACTATCAATTCTAACTTTGCAAAACTCATTCCTTCCGATGTGTTAAAAAAATTCCAAAACCGTTATAAATCAATTGCTACTTTCAACTTTGCACGTTCAACACAACTTATAAAACTCATTACTCAACTGCAAAAATATGAATTGCCCGTAATTGCTTACAAAGGAATGGCTCTAGCTGAATTTGCTTATCAAGATACAACGCTTCGGCAATTTGGTGATATTGATCTATTTATTCGCAAAAATGATTTCATCGAAGTAAAGAAAAGATTGCTTGAGATCGGATGCATAGAGGCTTGGAAATTAAGCAAAAGCCAAAAAAAAGCCGTCCTCAAATACTATTATGAATATCCATTCTTTTATGGTGAAAACAAAACTTTAATAGAAATTCATTGGGAATTTGTCGAACCATTTTTTACCTTTGATTATGAAATTGAAGAGGTTTGGGAGCGAATTGAAAACGTGAATTTATACGGCAAAGATATTTCGACACTTTCAGCCGAAGATTATCTGATAGTTCTATGTTCGCACGGTTCAAAACATTTTTGGAAGCGTTTGAGTTGGATTTGTGACGTTGCCAGATTGATTGAAAATAAAGAAATTGATTGGCAGATAGTAATTGATAGAGCCTCAAAATACAGCAGTTTGCGGATGGTGTGGATAGGTGCATATTTGGCGAATGCGATTTTCCGAACAGAATTACCCGAACATATCAAAATTAAAATGTTTGAAGATAAAACCTCTAAACTTCTTAGCAAAATGTTTATTAAAAATCTATTTGAGGAAGAAAAAGAACCGTCTGAATGGAAGGAAATGGCAAAAATTCATCTTTTAATGCGAGAGAATTTAAGAACAAAATTGAAATACTCATATCGGCTTATTACAACCAAAACAATTGACTCTCTATTTATGCCGATGGGCAGACCCAGTTAAAAAATCTTTTTTATTCTGGTTAGTTTGTCTCTTAATTTATAACGAATGTGAAGTGGAAAAATATAGCGATACAATTGTTTAATTTTCCTGATTTTTATTTCAAATCTTATTTTTCGCTGAAAATTACGTGTAGATCTCCAGACATCTGCATTTTCTATCTTTTGCTCTTTTAAGTAGGTTTCCAACCACTCCAAAAAAAAAGTTACTGAAAAAACATCTTGACCATTTTGCATTTCAACGGCACAGGTTGAAGCCGGATGCAACCGATATTTTGCGAGCACCGCATCCAAAACATAAATTTTTCCACTAAGTGTAATTTTCGCCCAGGAAACTTGATCTTCCCATGAATATTTGTAATTTTCTTCAAAAACTCCGATCTTCTTTGCAAATGAACTTTTCATAATCACACAATTTGTGTGAGCTTTACGTCCGCCGCTAAGCATATTATGAACAAATAAATCTGGCGGCTGATATAATTTTTCTGTTTCTAAAACCAGATCAATGGTGAAATCTTTTTCCCATTTTTCTGATTCTTTCGACCATGAAAACCAACATTTTGCAGTTCCGCATACCACATCTGCCTGAGGATTATTTTCAAACGCAGCCAATTCTTTTTCAAGCGTATAAGGATAGTAAACATCATCTGAATCCAGAAAGGTTAAATATTCGCCTTTAGCTCTGGCAACTCCTAAATTTCTGGAAGCACTTGCTCCTTTGTTTTGATTTTTAAGGTGTGAAAAAAGATGGATTTTGCTCGGATATTTCTGTTTATAATTTTCGACAATTTCATTACTTTTATCTGTTGAACCGTCATTAACTAAAAGTAATTCCCAATTTTCGTAAGTTTGGGCAATAACACTTTTTATTGAATCTGCCAAAAAAAATTCTCGATTGAAAAACGGAACTATCACAGAAACTAACGGTGTTTCTTTTTCTTTTAATTCGGATTTTGTCATTTATTGTAATAAACTAATATTATTTTGAGTTGGTTTAATCTTAATTAGTTTAAAGATTTTTTAATATATGGAAAACACAAAAAGCATTTTGCTTCCACAACGAGTCGAAGTTTCAGAAGAAGTTCTGTTTCAGGAAATCGAAGGCGAAAGTGTTCTGCTCAATCTGAAGAACGAGCAATATTTCGGACTTGATGAAGTCGGTACACGTATTTGGCATCTGCTAACTGAAGATGAAGAAACAAATAAAACTTTGAGGTGTTTGTTAAAAGAATATGACGTTGAAGAAGAAAAAATGAGAAATGACTTGGCAGTATTAATAAATGAGCTAAACGCTCAAGGCTTGATCACAATGAAAAACTAATGTTTGGAAAAGTTCGACAATTTTTAGACCTACCAAATTCACATAAATTGATTTTTACGAAAATCAGTTTGATTGTTCCACTTGTCGAACTCGGAATAAAAACCTTTGGTTTCAAACGCACTTTTAATTTACTCAAACGCTTCACAAAGAAAACTAAAAAACCTGTCGCGAATCCAACGCTAATAATTAACCGACATAGAAATTTTCTATATTTATATTCTAAACAGTTCCCATTTTTCGGAAAATGTTTGGCTCAATCCCTGACGCTCTGGGTTTTGTTACAAAATAAAAGTATAAACACGGACTTACGCTTTGGAATGAAAAAAGAAAATAATAAATTTCTCGCCCATGCTTGGCTTGAATATGACGGTAAACCCTTGGCAACGGAAGAAGAACAAAAAGAAAATTATTTATCCTTTAATGAGTCTATTTTGACCAAAATTGCAAAATAATTTGTAACGAAATTGCGTCATACTGATTTTTGTAATAGGATTCACATAAATCAAAGAATAAATTACGAGGAGCCCCAAATGAATAAAACAACTGAAAATAAACACTTTAATGAAACAGTTTCAGAAACAACCGTAAATATTAAACAAAGAAAACAATATAAAACACCCGAATTAACTCATTATGGTGGAATATCTGAATTAGTTTTAGGTCTACCCGGTGCTGGTGCTGACGGAGCACCTCCTTTTGCAGCTCTATCATAATGCCCCAAATCTGCGGTATATTTTATTTTGAAAAAGACAGAATCTTTTCTGCCAATGAAATTCACTCAAAATGTTCCTCTTTATTAAAATTAAATGATAAAGAGGAACATTTTAATGTTTGGGCTGATGCAAATATCGGATTAGCCGGACAGAAAGTAAAAACCAGCCAGAAGGCTTTTGCTACAAAACGATTTCACATAATTGCTGATGCCTGTCTAACGAATCGCACCGAACTCATGAATAAGTTCGGTGTTTTGCTGTCTAAACAATCAAATTATCCAACTGCTGATTTGATCCTCAAAGCCTTTGAAAAATGGGGTGAAGATTGTGTTGAACATCTGGATGGAAACTTTGCTTTTGCGATCTGGGATACGCAAAATAAAAAACTCTTTTGTGCCAGAGATCATATTGGTGGCAGTAAACTTTTTTACTATCACGATGCAAATAAACTGATTTTTGCAAGTACTCCGCAGGGCATCTTAAATTTCCCGGATGTCGAAGAAAAATTCAACAAAAATAAACTTTCATTCTTTCTCATACAGGAACCGCATGAATTGACCGCTAAGGAATCATGGTTTGAGAATATCTTTCCACTGCCTGTCGGAACTGTTTTAACATCTGATTTCCATGGCATAAAAACCCGTCAATACTGGCAACCGGAAATCGGACAACCCCTACCTTCTAAAAATAAAGTTGACATTTTAGAGGCGTTTCGAGAAATAATGTTCGAAACAGTTGAAGCCCCGATCAAAGAATTCAACACCGTGACGGCACTTCTTAGCGGCGGACTTGATTCATCTTCGATCGTTAGCGTCGCTGCCAAAGTCTTGGAAAAGCAAAACAAGGAACTGACCGTTTTTTCTGCCGTGTTGGATAATCAAAACGATCCGCATTTTTCAGATGAGCGTTTCTATATTGATCAATTCAAATCGTTTCCAAATGTAAATATCAGATACATTTCCGCACCCGAAAGCGGACCGTTTACGGGTCTCGAAGATTTCTTTCAAAATTACGATTCCCCCTATATCACCTCACGCCATTATCTTTTCAGTGAGTTTACTTTACAAGCTCGAAACATAGGTTCAAGTACGATTCTTGACGGCACCTATGGTGAATGCGGTCCGACTTATCCGGGAGATGGAGGGTTTGCCGAATTATTAAGCAATTACAAATGGCTGACGCTTTGGCGTGAACTCAAAAAGCGAAAAAAACTCTACGGTCAATCAATAAAATATAACTTTCGAGCCAATGCTCTAAACCCGTTATTGCCTGATTACTTAAAGAAATTCAAAAACAGAAAAGTTGTTAATGAAATACGAATAAATAAATATCATCCGTTTCAACAGAATTTTGTTCAGGAACTTCTAAAGAAAACAGATATTCGTGAATGTCCGGTCGGTAAGCTATTTCCCGATCATCGGCGAACCCAATTCAACGACCTAAATTATTTGCAACAGAAAATTTCAGAATTCCCTTCTGCCACATTTGGTCGCGAACCGGTCGAATATCGCTATCCTTTTTTAAATAAAAAACTGTTAGAATTTTGTCTGGCAGTCCCTTTGAAATTAAAAATTCATAATGGTTATACACGTTACCTTGTTAGAGCAGGTTTGGACAAAATCCTACCTCCGAAAATTCAATGGAGAACTTCAAAAACACCATTTTCGCCCGATTATATTCGTCGTTATAATGGGCAGATCGGTCAGGTTAAAGAAATGCTGAATGGCATAAAACCAAATGATCCGGTCTGCGAATTTCTTGACATTGAAAAAATCAAAAAAATGGTAGATTTGTCTATTCACAAAACCGAAAGCTATACTACCTATGATCCAATCGCATTTGATGCAGTTCCGCAAGCAATTTATTTAATATACTTTATGCGTAGGTTTTCGGAATTCAGGCTATAAATTTTATGCATTATTACAAAATTTACGGATTGAACATTTTTAGTTCCCGTAGAATTTCACTTTTAAAAGAACAACCTCCTCTTAATCAACCGGATATCTCCGTTGATTGGAAGATCAGCACCCAAAATACTCCTGACAATATTTATAAATGGAAAGAAGTTCATTCTGAAACGCTAAAACTTTATGAAATAATTTCAATGTGGGAAACAGAAAATGAAAATGGCTCATTTACAAAAGTTTCCTTTGAATTAGAAGGTAAAAGAACTTTGAATTTTGTTATTGACGAAAACAAAGAAAACCTTTGGATATATCATCACGAAAATGAAACCAAAAGCGATCTGGAATCTTATTTAATTGGTCCCGCTTTAGGTTTCATAATGCGTCTTCGAGGAATAATTTGTTTGCATTCGAGTGCGGTTGAAATTGACGGAAAAGCAATTGCACTGGTTGGTCATTCAACTACCGGAAAATCCACAACAGCGGCAGGTTTAGCCGAATTTGGAGCAAAGATTTTGGCTGATGATATAACAGTTTTAATCACACAAAATGATGAATTTATAGTACAATCCGGTTACTCAAAAATCAGACTTCGCCCAGTTGCAGCTGAGTTTTTAACAGATAATCCTGATGAACTACCGATAGTTTATTCACATCGGGACAGTCGCTATGTTTCGTTGGATGAAACTAATAATTTCAGACCGCAACCTTTACCACTTTCGGCAATATACGTTTTAGGTGAAGTCAGCGACGAATATAAAATTCCATTTATTGAACCGATAAATGTGCAAGATAAATTGGTAGCACTTTTGGTAAATACTTACGGAAGTTATGTTGTAATGAAAGATTTGCGGGCAAAAGAATTTAAAGTTTTAGCCGAAATTGCACAAAAGATCCCAATGCGTAAATTATTTTATGCCCATGACATTTCAACACTTTCAACTCAATGCGAATTGATAATCAAAGACTTTCGAGAAATTACCAACGATAAAAAAGTATTCGCAGAGAATGCTTAGAATTCTTTACCAATCAATTTTCATTTGAGATAATCAAGCGATTTATGAAACAACGCCCCGTTAAAAACTTTAGTCATTGGACGGCTTTTTTTGCTATTTTGTTTTTTACTTTTCAAGTTTTTTCTCAAACAAAGCCAATACCAACTCCAAATCCCACAACTATACCGCATACACCGCAACCAATTTTCACAGACATTGCACAAACGAGCGGCTTAAATTTTACACATTATAACGGAATGACAGGAAAATTATATCTTCCTGAAATAATGGGTTCTGGTTCGGCACTTTTTGATTTTGATAATGACGGCGACCTTGATGTTTTTATTGTCCAAGGAAAAGTTTTAGAACCTAACGTCAAAACAGATAAAACAATTTTCCCATGGACTGATTCCGAACCTCCGAAAGGAAGACTTTTCCGCAACGATTTAAAAATTAATAAAGACGGAACTCGCACAATAAAATTTACAGATGTTACAACAAAAAGCGGAATTGTTGCAGATGGTTACGGCTTCGGAATTGCGACTGGTGACATAAATAATGATGGTTTTGTGGATTTGTATATTTGCAATCTTGAATCAAATAAACTCTATTTGAATAAAGGCGACGGAACATTTACAGATATTACAACTAAATCAAAAACGGACGATTCACGTTGGAGCATCAGTGCATCATTTTTTGATTATGACAGAGACGGTTTTCTAGATTTAATGGTTGTAAATTATGCAGATTTCAATGTAAAAGATCCACCGGATTGTTTTGCACCAACTTCTGCAAGAGATTATTGCGGTCCGAAGGCTTTTCAAGCAGTTGGTAACAGTATTTTTAGAAATAAAGGCGACGGAACTTTTGAAAATGTAACTATTTCAAGCGGAATCAGCAAAGATTTTGGACACGGACTCGGAATTGTTGCGGCGGATTTGAATGACGACAATTGGATAGATATATATGTTGCCAACGATGGCGATCCGAACCAGCTTTGGATCAATCAGAAAAACGGAAAATTTGAAAATGAAGCCTTTTTTTCAGGTTCGGCAGTCAATCGTGAAGGAAAATCTGAAGCAAGTATGGGCGTTGATGCCGGAGATTTTAACGGTGATGGAACAGAAGATTTATTCATCACGCATTTGATCGAAGAAACTCATACACTTTACAAAAATACCGGCGAAGCAATCTTTGAAGATATAACTTCTAAAAGCCGTTTAGGGCTTTCCGACAGTCGCTTAACGGGTTTCGGAACGGCATTTATTGATTATGACAATGACGGTTTGCTTGATATTTTTGTCGCTAACGGTTCTGTAAAAATTATCAGAATCATAAAACGTCCGGGAAATACTTCTCAATTGGACGAACGCTATCCGCTCGGACAAGTCAACCAGCTTTTTCAGAACAAAGGTAATGAAATCTTTGAAGATATTTCGGATAAAGCCGGTGAAGTTTTTGGACATTTTGAAGTTAGTCGCGGTGCTTCATTCGGCGACATTGACAATGACGGCGACACGGATATTTTAGTCGTCAACAACAATGGAAAAGCCCGACTTTTGTTAAATGAGATCGGGAACAAAAGTCGTTGGTTGGGATTAAAATTGATCGGTAAAGACGGCAAACGTGATGCCTTAGGTTCAAAAGTTGAAGTCTTTATTTCTGATAAAAAAGTCCTCCGTAGAAGAAGCGGAACAGATGGAAGTTATTGTTCATCCCGTGATCCTAGAGTCCTTGTTGGTCTTGGTATAAACGACAAATTCGAAAAAGTCCGCGTAACTTGGGCTAGTGGTGTAATCGAAGAATGGATTAATTTGCCAACTGACAGTTATACAACTTTAAAAGAAGGTTCAGCACCAAAACCGAAAAGCAATTAACTTGTGTTAATAATTTAATATGAATTTGAAGAATAGTTTAAGTAATCTGTTTAGAATCGCTTTTTTGTTGACAATAATTCTGTCTGTAAATAACTTTTCACAAAATATTTCGGACGATAAGAATCTTTTGCCATCGCCAATGAAAGGTCTCGTTGCGATTCATTATCCTGATTTAAAAGATTTGGAAAAAGAAGTTCGAGAGCAAATAGAATCTTTTCAAATATTCTTGTTAAAAGCGACCAAAACTTCACCAACAACGAAAGATGATCTCGGCAATTCATACGGCACAATGGGGGAAATCTATCAGGCTTATTCAATGTATGATCCAGCAGTTGAATGTTATTTAAATGCCGCTACGCTAATGCCAAATGACTTTAAATGGCAATATTTACTCGGTAAGGTTTCAGAAGAGCAAAATAAAACTAGTAAAGCGATAGATTATTACAAGATGTCGCAAAAATTACGCCCTGACTATTTGCCAATTTATATCAATCTCGGAAACGCTTATCTTGAACTTAATTTGTTAAGTGATGCCAAACAAAACTTTGAGAAGGCTTTGGAATTAAACAAAGATAATCCGGCTGCTTTATATGGATTGGGACAAATTAATTTTTCAGAAGGCAAATTTGAAGATGCCAAGAATCATTTTGAAAAGGTTTTACAAATTGTTCCAGACGCAAATCGAGTTCATTATTCGCTGGCAATTGCTTATAGAGAATTGAAAAATGTCGAAAAAGCAAAATTTCATTTATCAAAACAAGGTACAGTCGGAATTCGTGTCGCTGATCCGCTTTTTGATGGTTTGAATGAATTAAAACAAGGTGTCCGCTTGCGTCTTTTGCGTGGAAAACAAGCACTCGAAGCAAAACGCTATAACGAAGCAGAAATCGAATTTCAAAAAGCTTTGGCGATAAAGCCAAACAGCGTTCCTGCTCTGGTTAATTACGGAGTAACTTTGGTGGAATTAAAAAATTTCCCGGAAGCAATTAGTAATTTTGAAAAAGCAGTCAAACTTAGCCCTGATAATGCAAATGCACGTTATAATTTAGCGGTTTTGTTGTCAGCCCAAAACAAGCATTTTCAAGCTATCTCACATTTAAAGTCAATATTAGAAAAAAGCCCGAAAGATGTTTCTGCACGTTTTTTACTTGCCAAAGAACTTCGCAATGCAAATCTTTTGGCGGAATCTTTGAGCGAATTTGTCAATGTTTATAATTCCATTCCTGACAATGAAGATGTTTTAATCGAATTTACACAACTTTTGGTTATGCGTGGCAATCACAAGCAAGCTAAAGATTTACTTGAGAACAGTTATACAAAATTTCCCGACCGTGGACGAACCATCGCCGCATTAGCCTATTTACTTGCCGCATCGCCACAACCTGATCTACGGGACGGCAAAAAAGCACTGGAACTTTCTTTGCTTGTCTTTAATTCAACGAAACTTGTCAATCACGGTGCAATCGTCGCTTTAGCTTATGCTGAACTCGGACAATGCGAAGATGCCGCCAAACTCACACGTCAACTCATTACAAAAGTTGAAGAAGTAAAAGACTCGAATCTTCTTGTTAAACTCAAAAATGAATTGAATAGATACGAAAATGAAAAACCCTGTCGGGCAAAATAAATTACAAAGTTTTTTTCTTTATCTTTTTCTTTAATCATTTAGGATGTAAAATTTATTTTATGCAAAATAAATCAATATTGTTTCCAATTTCTGCTTTTTTTCTGTTCATTCTTTTTATTTCGTTTGTTAATTCTCAAGATAATTCTATTGCAAAAAATGAACGCCCGCATGTCCGTGAATTTGGTTTAAAGATCGGTATTCTGCCGACCGGAACTCAAAATTCGATAACCGATGTTAGAGGCATTTTGGTTGGTCATTCAACAATTATCAAGAATGATGATATACGAACCGGAGTTACAGCAGTTTTGCCGCATAATGGTAATTTGTTTCAGGAAAAAGTTCCGGCGGCAATCTTTGTCGGGAATGGATTTGGGAAATTGATGGGTTCAACTCAGGTTGAGGAACTCGGCGAAATAGAAACACCAATTTTGCTGACTTCAACTCTTAGCGTTCCAAAAGTCGCAGATTTTTTGATAGATTATATGCTCAGTTTGAAAGGAAATGAAAACGTGCGTTCGATAAATCCAATCGTTGCAGAAACAAATGATGGTTTTCTAAATGATATTCGCGGTCGGCATATTACGCAGTCAGATGTTTTTAATGCGATCAAAAATGCTAAAACTGATGAAGTTGAAGAAGGTTCTGTCGGAGCAGGAACGGGAACAGTCGCTTACGGTTGGAAAGGCGGAATCGGAACTGCTTCCCGCAAACTTCCCGATTCGCTTGGTGGTTATACGGTTGGAGTTTTGGTGCAGACAAATTTCGGCGGAGTTTTGCAAATTGACGGTGTTCCGGTTGGTGTAGAATTAGGAAAATATTATTTGAAAGATGTTCTTGGAAATTCTAAAAACTTTTCAAACACAGATTTGAACGATAATGCAGATGGTTCGATAATTATTGTTATTGCAACAGATGCACCGATTGATGCAAGGAATTTGAAACGTATGGCGGCACGTTCAATGTTGGGACTTGCCAGAACGGGAGCGGCTGGAACAAACGGAAGCGGAGATTATGCGATTGCTTTTTCAACCAATTCGGATGTTAGAATTAAATCAAACGGTTCAAGTCCGCAACCAACAAAACTTCTGCCGAATGATTCAATGTCGCCCTTATTTTTAGCGACAATTGAAGCGACCGAAGAAGCAATTTACAATTCCTTGTTCAGAGCAACAACGGTCAAAGGACAAAATGATAGAATAATTGAGGCTTTGCCGATCGAAAAAACAAAAGACATTTTACGCAAATACAAAAGAATTCAATAAAATAAAGAGTCAGAATAATTCTGCTATCATAATTTCATAAATTTTCAGGCATAGATCATTAAAGACTTCGTATGAAAAAGCTCTTAATAAAATATGCAGTTTTAACCATCTGGTTAATTTTCGGTTTAGTGTTTTTTGCTTTTAATATCGTCAAAAGCGAAAACATTACACGGGATAATTATCATGAATGGATTTCTGAAACTTATGATTTTCGTTTTGGCGAAGATAAACCTTTTTCGCCGGGCAATGCGACCACTTTTAACGGCAAATTCATTCCCGCTAAAGATTTTATTTCATCTGCTAGATGTGCATCTTGTCATACGGACATTCATCCGCAATGGCGTGAATCAGCACACGCCAATGCTTTTCAAGAGCCTTTTTATCAGAAAAATGTAAATGACCTGATCGCTCAAAAAAATATAGCTTTTACCAGACATTGCGAATCCTGCCACAATCCAACCGCACTTTTTTCTGGAGCTTTGACCGACAAATCAAAGGTTATCAACCGTTCATTCGATCAAGACGGAGTTTCCTGTATTGTTTGTCATTCAATCGAATCCGTTTCGGGACGCGGAATCGGCGGTTATACGATGGGACAACCTGCTCTGCTTCAAAAGGAAGATGGCACAAAAATTATTGATGCCTCTGATGACGAAATTACAAATGACATCGAATCGCATAAACGTGCGATGATGCGTGATATTTTGAAGAAACCTGAATTTTGTGCATCTTGCCATAAATCTCAAGTTCCGAAAGAATTGAACGAATATAAATTCCTGCGGGCATTTATGGTTGGTGATGAATATCAAAAATCTTCATTTTCAAAAGAAGTTCCTCATCCATTTTATACGAGAGAAAAAGAAACTTGTAATTCTTGCCATATGGAACGAGTGCCGACAAAAAAATATGACGTTTCGGTGAAAGACGAAAAGATCACAGATCATCGTTTTGCGGCAGCAAACACAGCTATTCCGCTTGTCTATGGTTTTCAGAAACAATTTGAAGAAGTTGTAAAATTCCTTCAAAAAGACAAAGTTCGCGTAGATATTTTTGCATTGACACGGCAAGAAAACAGAAATGATAAGGGAAAATTAATCGCACCACTTAATAGTGAATCGTTCAAAATAAAACAAGGCGACATTATTACTGCTGATGTAATTATCACTAACAAAAATATTGGTCATTCATTTCCGCCGGAATTGCGTGATTTTTACGAAGCGTATATCGAATTTACTGTTCTCGACGGCAATAATAAAGAACTTTATAAATCCGGTTATATAAAAAAAGACGGTTCATTGGACGATAAAGCCCATAATTACAAGACTTATCTCGTTAAAGGTGATGGCTCTTTTAATGATGTGCATCACATCTGGCAAACTAAGGTTGTCGCTTATAACAATGCGATTCAATCTGGAAGATCGGACATCTCACGTTATAAATTTACAATCCCGAATGAATTTTCGGGCGAAATAAAATTAAACGCAAAAGTTCAATATCGCCGTTTTACAAGAGTTTTCAGCGATTATGTGATTGGCAAAGCAACGGATTATCCAATTGTAACGATGTCCGAAGTTGAAGAAAGTTTTCTTGTCGGAGAAAAAACTCGTTCAACACAAAATCTAATAAGATCATCGGAAATGCCGGATTGGTGGCGTTGGAATAATTACGGAATCGCACTTCTTGACCAAAAACAATTTCCCGAAGCAGCAGATGCTTTTGATAAAGTGCTTGATTTCAAGAATGAATATCGTCCGGTTGCATATACAAATAAAGCACTTGCCTTAATGGGAATGGGCGATTGGAAAGATGCTGAAAAATTAGTTGATAAAAGTTTGAAATTAGAAGCGGAAAATTATCGTTCGATATTTCAAAAAGCAAAAATTCAAATTGTTTTGAGTCGTTTGGAAGATGCCGAAGCAAATTTCAAAAAGGTTTTGGAAAAATATCCGAATGACCGAATGACCTTGCAGGAACTTGGCGAACTTTCAAAATTAAAAAGCGAAACTGTGTTGGTTGAAGAAAAGGAAAAAGAATTAAAAACCGCACAAAGTTATTACGAAAGAATTTTGGAAATTGATCCCGAAGACCTGTCGGCGAATTACAATTTGATGCTCATTTATCAGAAGTTAAAAATGCGTGATGAAGCACGAGAAAAAGCCAAGATTTATCAGGATTTACAAGAAGACACACAGGTTTCATTTATCGCTAGCAATTTTCTGCAAAAAAATTCGGATGTCTTAAATGAAAGTGTAACTTATCACACACACGAACTTATTCCCTTCCAAAAAATTTTGGAAAAACAAAAGTATCTTTCAATCGGCGAAATTGATTGGAAAAATGTCTCATATTTTAATCCCGTTTCGGATTAGCTTTCTATTTATGATTAATCTTCTTTTGCAAAACTCGTTAGTTCAAAGTTTTTTGGGACAAACTCAATTGCAATAATTTCACCTTTTATTTGTTCAAGCGAATTTTCAAAAGGTTTGTAAATCAAAACTGCTCTTACATCATTCATCGCTATTCCACAATCAAGACTAACTCCACGCATTTCTGAGGTAAATGTCCTCATAAGTATTTTTCTAAAATCATCAATCTCCAGTTTTTGAATTTGATATTCTGAAATGATCGTAAAAATAATTTTATTTTTGACACATTCAACACTTGTAATTTGACCGACGATTCTTTTTTCACCGATTTTCGGCTTTCGCAAAACCTCACTGATCTTTTCACTTTCGGTTTGTTTGCGGTTTCGTTCAAGTTCTTCTTCGGTCAATGTTCTACGGTCTTTATCAAGATTTGCCGGTTCAAAACTTGTTTCGCTTTTGATAGATTGCTTTTTCGTTTTGCTCAAAGCAATTTGTTCCTGAATAAAATTTATATTGTTTAAAATGCTTACAGCCTTTGATTTTAGATATGGTTCTTCGGGATTTGAAACGATATTTTCGGCGATTATTTTGCTGTTCAAATAATCTTTATTGCGAACATATAATTCAGCCAAAAGTATCTGATATATCTGTTTTGTCGGAGAAATTTCGACTGCCTTTTTCAAATATTCAATACCATCCTCAAACTTTTCGTTTTTGACCAAATTTATAAAACCTAAAAGACGATAACTTTCGGGAAAATTTGGATTAAGTTCAATTGATCTTTTTAGAGCATTTTGCATTTCCAAGGCTCTTTCATCGGAATATGTTGAGATCAATGATTCAACAGTCATCACTTCCCGACTCAAAAAATAAGCATAGCGAAAATAAACTAAATAATCCTTTTCATTCAATTCGATTGCCCTTTTAAGATAATTGCCCGCATCCGCAAATTTGTTTTGTTTGAAGCGAATAAGTCCAAGTGTT
>JBGTHN010000394.1:0-8184 GCA_041746235.1 Pyrinomonadaceae bacterium
TGATGCGGCAACCGAAGCATTGGACCGTTTGCATACGACAGCGGCATCGCATGACCGTGTAATGATCTTAGAAGTGATGGGCAGAAATACAGGTTGGATCGCATTACATTCAGGACTTGCCGGAAGTGCCGATGTGATCTTAATCCCTGAAATTCCATTTTCATTTGATTCGATCGTTCAAAAAGTTTATGAACGCGAAAAAAGCGGTTCAAAATTTACAAATATAGTTGTTGCCGAAGGTGCAACAGAAGTTGGCGGTGGCGGCGAAATATATCTTGATAAAGGTGAGTTTCGTTTGGGTGGAGTCGGTGAGTATGTGCGACATAATGTTGAAAAAATCACCGGAAAAGAAACTCGTTGCGTAGTCCTAGGGCATCTCCAACGTGGCGGCAGTCCAAATGCTTTTGATCGAATGCTTGGAACAAATTTTGGTGCGTGTGCGGTTAGAGCTTTGGTTAATGGAAAACGTGGTGAAATGGTCGCATTAAGAGCTGGAGAAGTTGTAAATGTTCCGCTTGTTGATGCAATCGCAAATGTAAAATGTGTTTCTGCCGAAGGACAACTTGTTCGCACCGGAAGAGATATAGGTATTTCATTTGCTGCTCCGAATGAAGATGATTATTAGTCAAGAGTTGAGAGTCGAGAGTCGAGAGTCAAGAGTGAAGAGTTGAGAGTCAAGAGTAAGTTGTTCTAAATTTAGAATTAGGAGTTAAGAGTGTTAAGTGATATGTAAAGTATGGTGAGTAAAGAACTTTGATTTACTCTCCACTCTCCACTCTTCACTTTACACTTAGTATATATGGAAGCTATTAGAAAAAAATTACAGGAAGAATTAGCGAAATTAGAGGACGAGTTGCACAACATTTTGCCGAAAGAGATTGCGAGAGCAAGAGAATGGGGCGATTTGAAAGAAAACGCAGAATATAAAGCGGCGATGGAACGGCAATCTATGGTTTCGGCAAGAATGGGACAATTGATTCAACGTATCCAAGAGGTCGAATCAATTGATATTTCAAAATTGCCTTTAGACCGCATTGCCTACGGTTCAAAAGTTAGACTTTATGATATTGATAGAGATGAAGAAATAATTTATAAACTCGTAACTTCGGAAGAAAGTAAACCGGAAGACGGTTTGATCTCAACATCTTCGCCGATCGGTCAAGGTTTGATGGGAAAAGAAGTCGGTGATGAAGTTCGTGTAAAAACACCGAAAGGTTGGCGTAATTTTGAAATCGCCGATTTGGAAACAGTTCACGATCTGGGAGACAAAAAGTAAAAAGTAAAAAGTAAAAAGTAAAAAGTAAAAAACTTTTCTATGGAAGACCATTTACTTTAGCTATAAACCTTTTATTTGTGAAGCAATGTTTGGAGCAAGCATAGGACGAGGAGCAAAGCGAGTTATAGATGCGATGGTGCGTTGGCTTGCCTATGGTGGTGTCCATCCGAACGTCTTAACTGTTATTGGCGTAATGATTGCTGTCGGTTGTAGTTTGCTTTTTGGTATAGGGCAATTTTTCTGGGCTGGAATTGTCCTAATTATTGCAAATATCTTTGATATGCTCGACGGCAATGTTGCACGTCTTACCGGAAATGTTACTAAATTCGGTGGGTTTTTGGATTCATCGCTTGATCGTATTTCCGATATGATCGCATTTATCGGAATAATGGTGTTTTATGCCAGCAACACACCGCAACGCTCGGTAACAAATGTATTTCTGGCGGCACTTGGAATGATGGGTTCGGTGATGGTCAGTTACACAGCGGCTCGTTCCGATAGTCTTGGCGTAAAGGCAAATGTCGGATTTTTGCAACGACCTGAACGAATTGTGCTTCTTATAATTGGAGCGTTATCAACGTGGGATTGGAATTCCGATTTCTTTTTATTCAACCGCATGCCACAAGTTTTATGGGTTTTGGCAATCGGTTCGATGTGGACATTTATACATCGTATGTTTCACACTTGGAAAGAATTCAAGAAGATTGAAGGTAAATGATAGTAAATGTTAGTCGTCAGTGGTTAGTTGTTTGTGGTTTGAAAAATAACAACTAACAACAAACGACTGACCACTAACCAATAACTAATATGGAATGGTTATCGGAATTTTGGTTAGCATTAACTTGGAGCAAAGTTTTGCTCGGTGTTGGTGTGTTTTTGTTTTCTCTTGGATTTAGTTTTTTAGCGATTGCAATTGTAATGGTTAAAATTCCGGCAAATTATTTTAGTTCTCATTATCAAGAAGATTTTATGCCGAATAGTTCTTGGCTGGTTCGTTGGGGCGTAGTAATTATTAAAAATGTGTTTGGTATATTTTTGATAATACTTGGAATTCTATTATCTCTGCCGGGAGTTCCGGGACAAGGGATTTTAACGATTTTGCTAGGTTTGATAATGGTAGATATTCCCGGTAAAAGACCTTTGGAAGCTAAAATTATAAAACGACCGAATGTTTTGGCGGCAGCTAATAAATTACGAAAAAAATACAATAAACCTCCGTTGATAATGGATTAAAATGGGACTTTTTGATTTTCTCAAACGAAATAAACAACAAAATATTGAAGCTAAGGATCGTCGTAATCACTTGATGCAAAATGGACGAATTACCGATGGCGTTATAATTGATTCTGAAATTGATGATAACGGCGAAGAAATTGTTCATTATCAATATAGTATTCATGGTGTTGATTTTCAGTCATCGGAAATTCTGTCCGATGAACAAAAAGTAGATCCGCTAAAATACGCCCCCGGAGCAAACGTCGGGATACGCTTTGATCCAAGAAATCACCACAATTCAATTTTAGATTAGTTCATAGTCAAAAGTTAGTTGTTAATAATTATAAGAAAAAACAACTGACAACCAACAACAAACAAAGGACAAATATCTATGTTCAAAAAAATACTTATCGCAAATCGTGGAGAGATCGCTGTTCGTGTAATTCGGGCTTGTCGAGAGATGGGAATTCAAACTGTCGCGGTTTATTCCGAAGCTGACAAAGATGCTCTGCACGTTCGGCTGGCTGACGAAGCATATTTGGTTGGAAAACCGCCTTCAAATGAAAGTTATTTGCGTTGGGAAAAGATTTTAGAAGTTGCCAAGGAATCGAATTCAGAAGCGATTCATCCTGGTTATGGATTTTTGTCGGAGAACGCAGAATTTGTAAGGGAAGTTGAGAAAGCAGGAATAAAATTTATAGGTCCGTCGCCGGAAGCAATGGAAGGAATGGGCGGAAAAATTTCGGCGAGAAAAATTGCGATTGAAGCGGGTGTTCCCGTTGTTCCCGGAACAACTGAGCCTTTGAAGAGTTTTGAAGATGCACAGGAAACTGCGGAAAGTTTTGGTTATCCGGTGATGCTTAAGGCTTCGGCAGGCGGTGGCGGAAAGGGAATGCGTCTGGTAAATAATGAAAGCGAACTGAGATCGGGTTTTGAAAATTCAAAAGCGGAAGCATTAGCGAGTTTTGGCGATGATGCGGTTTATGTCGAAAAAGCGATTCTTCGTCCGAGACATATTGAGATTCAGATAATGAGCGATTCGCACGGCAATCACGTTCATTTAGGCGAAAGAGAATGTTCGATTCAACGTCGGCATCAGAAAGTTATTGAAGAAGCACCGTCACCGATAAATGATGCCGATCTGCGTGAGCGAATGGGAAGGGAAGCCGTGAAAGTTGCGAAAGCTGTAAATTATGTCGGAGCGGGAACGGTTGAATTTTTAGTTTCCGATATTGATAAATCGTTTTACTTTTTGGAAATGAACACACGTTTGCAGGTTGAACATCCGGTTACGGAATTAGTTACAGGAATTGATCTCGTCAAAGAACAGATTCGTGTGGCAAATGGTGAGAAATTATCATTTATACAAGAAGATATTTCAATGACTGGACACGCGATCGAATGTCGTGTCTATGCGGAAGACCCGGACAACAATTTTTTGCCGTCGCCGGGGAAGATTACACGCCTTAGACTTCCGCAGGGAAATGGTGTTCGGGATGATGGAGGAGTTTATGAAGGTGCGGAAGTTTCGATCTATTATGATCCGATGATCTCGAAACTTTGTGCTTATGGGCGGGATCGTCAGGATGCTATCGAAAAAATGCGTCGGGCATTGCGTGAATATGAAGTCGGCGGAATAAAGACGACTTTGCCGTTTTTTCGAGAGATAATGGATGATGAAGTGTTTATTGAAGGCAATCTTGATACGGGTTTTATTTCAGCGTTCAATGAGCGAAAAAAAGAAAAAGTAACGGATGAAACCACCCAAGATATGGCGATAATAGCTTCAGCTTTGGCTTTTTCAGACAGACAGAAAAATCTTAAAGTTCAAAGTCAAACGGCAAGCAATGCGCCGAGTCGCTGGGGCTTATACGGCAGAATTGATCTTCATAGAAACCGAATGTGATTGTAATAATCTATTAAAACGCTTGATAAATGCAAAAAGTCTGTTGCCGAAATAAACAAAACATCAGCCGAGTTGAACAAGGCTGATGCCGAACTAAAATTGGCTGTTGCCCAATTCAAAAAGGCTGATGCCGAACTAAAATTGGCTGTTGCCCAATTCAAAAAGGCTGATGCCGAAATGAAAAAGGCTATTGCCGGGATGAAAAAGGCTGATGCCGAAATGAAATTGGCTGTTGCCCAATTCAAAAAGGCTGATGCCGAAATGAAAAAGGCTGTTGCCGAAATCATTTCGGCAATAAAAAATAGTGAAAAAAAAGACGATTGAGAATTTAACTCAATCGTCTTTTTTTTGTGGTTTAACAGTTTAGCTATTTGCTGTTACTTCTAAAATCAGCCTGCCTATCTTCATCTAACACAAATGATTGTGGTATGAAGGTATGTTGTCTGTGTTGAACTGTCATTGTATAGAAATGTCCAACCGGCAAGTCTTCAAATCTGAAATAGCCAAATTGATTGGTTGTCGCGGTTAAACTTTCACCTGTATTGGTATTGAATATTGTCACCGATGCCCGTGAAACTGCTTGACCATCACCACTTAAAACACTACCTCTGATCGAAGCTAGTGCTGCGGTCGGAGCAAGTGTTGTTAGTGTCAGACTTAATGCTGAAACACGTCCTGTATCACCGGCGGCATTATCGGAAATATTCAACGTCCAAGCTCCATTAGCGACATCATTTGTTGGAACTTGTTCAACTTTACTATTTCTGCCGGATTTCTTTTCAAATAAGTTGCTTCCGTTGTGTAAAACCGGACCTTCGAATACAGGATTCATATCGGTAAAGATGCCCGGTCCGGCTGTGGATGGGGCACAACAAGCCAACGTGCGATATGCTCCCGGCGGAACAGTACCACCGACCATCGCTCCCGCAACCGTCCATATATCTCCGGTTGTTCCATCGGTAAATGTATATGGACCTTGGAAATCTGTAGAATCGCCCGAACCCGTTCCGGTTGTACTTCCGACTCTCTGCATGATCAGATGTGAATTAGTTGGAGCCGGAGAGTTTAGAGTCATATTAATATCACCGATCCATGTATGACCACCGCCACCGGCAGGTTGATCCATTGTAATATTTAAGGCTACACCTCTTAATTGATCGGTTAAGCCCGCTACAGGAATAGTTGCAGTTACACCAGCCGGTGCATTATCCGTTACTGCTAAAGGCAAAGCTGTTGAAGTTGGAAATGTTGTTGTAGCCAACATCATATTTGATCTGGCTTTTTTCTTGGCGTTTGCTTTATAAATTGGAACTGCTAAAAAATAAACCGCACAGGCAAGAATACTTAGAACGCTGATCGAGTAAAAAAATTGACGACGTTTTGTCGTTTGAGCAATATTTGACATTATGGTTTCTCCCTCCTTTAAAACCTAAAAATATTTGAATATAAATTGAAAATTTTGATGCTAAAATCAAGAAAATAATGAACAATCTATATAACTATTGAACGCATAGAAATTTATCATAATTATTATCTCTTGTCCAAAACTTTGCAAACTCTGATTAAATGGAACAAATAAAATATAAAGTTTGCATTAAAATAGCCTTGAATTTGTTTTGGAATTAACATTTTAGAATTTGATGTTAGCATATAAAATAGTAACAGAAAATTTGTAAAATGAAAAAGCAGTTATATTTACAGTTAATCAAGGAGAGATAAAAACATATTATGGATGAATTTTTAAAACAATTGATGGGAAAACAAATTGATGTTTCCTGTGGGACAAGTGCAATTGTGCGGGGTGATGTTATTGATGTAAAAGAGGGTATTCTTTATTTACGTGATGAAGATGAAAGGGTTGCCTATGTGGTAATTGAGAAAATCGCTTTTATTTGGGAAATCAAAAATAACGAACCAAAAGCCGGTTTTGTCCACTAAATTCTTGAGGTAAAAAGCAAAAAATCCGCACATTTTGCAAATTGCTAAATGTGCGGATTTTTTATGAATGTCTTGAATAAATACTACTTTTCTTCAGATTCATCTTTATCTAATGTTTGATACATACCATAGTTTGCCGGAACTCTTCTAAAACCAACAATCCGTTTTCCCCAATAACCTTCAAATTTTGAATATGTGATACCTTGACTTGAAGATGCGTGGTAAAAACCGTTTTCATCAGCAACTATTCCCATATGTCCTAGTCTGTTCAAAAATACGAGTGTCCCAAATTGAAATCTTTCATCGCCAGAAACAGGCTCAAATGTTCTCCAATATTGTCTGGCACTTGTTCGTGTAAATGAAAATCCCGATTCTTGAAAAACTTTCCAAACAAATCCTGAACAATCATATAAATTCGGTCCCTGTGTTCCTAATCTATAACGAATACCGATTTTATTTTGAATCGAACGCATCATCATTGAACGGGTCGTTGCACTATAATAACCTCGATTTACAGCAATTTCTTCTTTTTTGCTTTCTTTCTTTTCAGTTCGAATAGCCGAAGATTGCGAAGTTTTTCTGACTAATTCCTGCGGGGTTTCTTTTTTGACAACAATATCATTTGTCAAAGTTGTCTTTCGGGAATTTGGAGCAGACGGAATTCGCGTTGTTGGTCTGGTACTCTGTGTTTGCGGGTTTGTTTGATTTTCAGTTTTAGGTTCTACGACTCTTTTGCGATCTTGTGCATTTGTTTCGCTTGAAAAACTTATAATTGCAATTACTAAAAATAAAAAAACAAATAGGGCGGTTTTGGTTAATTCTAAAAATTTCATAATGTTCGGGGATTTGCAGGAGAGTTGAGTTTTAATTAAAGACTTGTGCGAATTTATTTCGACACATTTATTAAAAATTGTTAAAACTCACTTTTTTCCAAAATCTTACTTACAGATATTGAATATTTTATATATTTATTATTATTTGATTTATTTCGGTCTTTAAGTTTTAAGATTTTCTCTAAAAAAAAAAAGATTTGCAAGTAGCCAATTGAATTTTATCTGAAATGAATAAAAATTCCTAGTTTTTTGAGGTAAAAAACAAAAAAAGAGTATGTCAGGCAGCAAATTCTGATGTATTTATCAGAATTTGCTGCCGTCCCGCCCACCTTCTATGCCTACCTACGTTGCGTTCCTTTAGTTGTCTTTTGGATATTAATAGACAGTTTCAATCAAATAACAATTCCTAAAACTAGCTGCAAAAAAAAACGATTGACGATTTTAAGTTAAATATTTTACAATCTTAATAGTGGAAACGGATAATCCCCAACCAACCTTAAACGATTCCATGTAAATTATTTCTTAATCCTTATAAACCTACTAATTACGGAGAAAATTTAAAAATGAAAAGCTACAAATGTGAGTATTGTAATCTGCCTAATTGGCTTGATGCTATAGTTTGCAAGAGATGCGAAATGCCAAATCCTTATTTGCCGGAACACGAAGGAATGGAAAATGATTCCGGCTTTACTGAAGAACCGATCAATCATTTTGCACCGCCAATGCAAAACTACAATACATCAAATTTTGCCAACACTATGCCAAGCGTCGGTTTTCAACAAGTCAACCCGAATCTTCCGCCTCCGCCAAATGTTTATGGACAAAGAGCAGGAAATTCATTAAACAATGCAAATCCGAATTTTCCGATATCAAATAAAAATTATGTGTCTGCTGAAGAAGAGATGCTTTGGTCAAAATCCCTTAAACAAATAAAAAGTGCTTGGCGAGCCGGACTTGTCTGGTCTATATTGCTTGTGATCGGCTGTGCATTTATGCTTTTTGCTTTAGCGATGATC
>JBGTHN010000395.1:0-5639 GCA_041746235.1 Pyrinomonadaceae bacterium
GCAGTTTTTACAGCCGACGGCAAAAATGAATTGGACGCTTCGATTATGGATGGCAAAACACAAAATGCCGGAGCAGTTGCCGGACTTCACACAGTAAAAAATCCGATCACACTTGCCCGTGCGGTAATGGAAAAATCGCCGCACGTAATGATGATCGGCGAAGGTGCGGAAAAATTTGCGAAGGAAATGAATATTGAAATTGTTCCCGAAAAGTATTTTTGGACGCAGAATCGTTGGGATTCATTACAAAAGATAATTGAAAAGGAAAAAGAAAAAACAGAAAAGAAAGTTTCGATCAACGATGAATTTGAGAAACCTTCCAACAAATTTGGGACGGTCGGTGCGGTTGCACTTGATAAAGACGGAAATATTGCGGCGGGAACTTCGACGGGCGGAATGACTTATAAAAAATATGGTCGTGTCGGTGATGTTCCTGTGATCGGTGCGGGAACTTATGCAAATAATGCGACGTGTGCGGTTTCGGCAACCGGTTGGGGCGAGTTTTTTATACGTTTGAGCGTTGCCAAAGATATTTCGTCCTTGATGGAATATCGTGCCTTGCCCGTTCAACAAGCCGCCGATTTGGTCATCAAACAAAAATTGCAAAAACTCGGTGGCGACGGTGGCGTTATTGCGATAGATAAATTTGGCAACATCGGAATTTCATTCAATTCGGAAGGAATGTATCGTGCCTACATAAACGATAAAGGAAAGCCTGTTGTTGGGATTTATGGAGATGAAAAGTAAAGATTTAAGATTCAATATTCAAAATAAAAAAAAAGCGTTGAGATCATTCAACGCTTTTTTTATTAGATCGAATTTCCTCTACCTTTGGAAGATTCTTTCAGTTCGTCCCTGAATTCATCTTTTCTGTCGTGTTTATCATCAAAATTGAGTGGTTCATTATCTTCAAAATTGATTCCGATTGCGTGTGCGTTTTCTTCTACGTCGGATTGGTCGGGTGTCGGATTGTGTCCGCCGACGCTTTCTGCTCCGCTGTCGTTTGCGTCTTCCCATTCGGCATCAATATCACCACCGGAAAGTGCGGGTGAAGTCGAATGATGTTCTTTTAGACGCTCGGTTAATTCGCCCGGAGCTTGCGGAGCGTGTTCGATTTCCTCTTTCATCGCTTCTTGAATATCTTCATCTGCCACAGGTTGATCTTTATAAAATTCTAGTTCTTTTCCAGACATATTTTTTTACCGCCTTTGCTATTTATTTTTAACAAAAGAATAGCACATTTAACTTTATGTAGGAAAGAATTTTTCTTGAAATGGCGTAATGCGTCAGTCATAAGTTGGAAAGTCAATGCAAGTGCGTGAAGATTTCGGTGCATAATTGCAATTATGCACTGCACAATTGAGATTATTCGTTGCACAATTGCAATTATTCGTTGCACAATTATGATTATGCACTGCACAATTACAATAATGCACTGCACAATTGGAATTATTCAGCGTAAAATTGCGAATATTCGGGGAATAATTAGGTTTTTGCCGAAAATAAACCGAAAGAGTTGCTGTTAAATGAACACGATTGTTTGCGAGGTTGGAATATCGAATCGACGGCGGCAACGGTTGTTTTTGCACGTTAATTCATCATCAATGCGGATCATATAATCGCGGGATTTATCGAACTGCATATGTTCTTGTTCGTTGAGTCGTCTGTTGGAATTTTTCTTTTTCGTGCGTTTGAGCCAGCGGACATCGTATTCGTTTCGCTCACCGCAAAACATACAGTTAAAAGTTGCTTTTTTTACTTCCTGCTTTTCATCAAAAATGTCGCTTTCTTTCATAAATTATTGCTCTTTATCCGATAGATCTCTAAGAAATTTGAAACTAAATATACCAGTTTCGTGTCCGTCAGAAAAGTGAAAATTGAGTGCGTATCTTCCAACGACGGAAATATGTGAAAATGTCATATCATTGGAAACATTTTCATCTTTTAATCTCTTTTCACCAGTCCACTCATCAATGCAACTTGCACAGGGACAAGACTTGCGAAGTTCGACTGCGTTATATTTTGTCTCCAATTCATCCGACCATTTTATCGAAATCTCGGAATCGTTTTCTTCAATTATTTGGGTTGGTTCAAGCATTTAAAAATTTGAATTGTTCTCTAACTCAGCAGTTATATCAGATTTGGTTATATCATAATGCGAAGCGTGATAGACGGGTTTTTCATCCTTTAAAATTATTGTTTGAGGAGTTTCGTGTTTAATACTTGTCTTTTCTGCGATTGCATCGGATATATTTCGAGCATTTTGAACTTTGATCAAGAAAATTGTTGAATCAACTTCGGAAATTTCATCGAAAACATTTGCACTTATTGGACAAGTTGTGCTGTGTTTGAAAATAATGACTGGTTTGCGGCTTGATACTTCAAAAAGTTCGTCTAATTGATCAAGCGTATTTAATTCTATAAACTGAGCTTTCATAAATAAAATCCGTGATTTGATTCATCTAATAGAATCGAGTGAGAATGAAACATTTTAATTCGCTATCTTGGGAAATACTTTTCGATAAGCAGTTATGTTACCCGCAATAATTATTGGAATCGTTAGATATATACCGACACAAAAAACGAAAAGTCCTAACATACTGATAAAAAAACCAACTGCCCAAAGACCTGTAACGCCGCTTAAATTTTTCCAGACTGCTTTTGCACTCGTTTTTATTGCTTGCCAACCTGATAAATTACGGTCAACAATCAATGGAAAAGCGAACATTAAAAGAGTATGCAGACAAACCATTATTGTTGCAACTATAAATTCAACAATCAGAGTTCCGGTCAGCATTTTATACAAATCGGCTTCACTCATTGTTGCTCCCATCATTGTTGCATAAAAGATCGGAGCATAAATGATCGTGAAAACCAGAATTGTCGGAACGATCATTAAAACTACTACAAGAAGTCCCGGTTTAAAATAATGAAGGCTTTGGAAAAGAGTCTCAAGTTCGGCTTGTTCTCCATCAATCGCTTTAAAATAACATTTGAAAATACCGCAAACCATCGCACCCAACAAAATATACAAGGTAAAACTGCCGATCATCATTCCAACAAGTGTGATGGCAAATAGAATCCAATATTGGTCTTTGATTGAATTCCAGCCTTCTTTAAAACATTCGACGGGGCGAATAACTCCAATGTTGAATTCTTCTTGATTCATAATTACAAATAAATTTGTTCAATGTAATCTTTCAGCATTCTGTCGCTGCTAAATTGCGGTGTAAGTGTGGCAATCGCATTTTTCATACGCTCGATCCATTTTGTCGGCAAGCCGTTTTCATCCAAATCATAATAGGTTGGGATAATTTCATTTTCCAAAATATAATAAAGCGATTCGGCATCTTTGGCATCATTTATTTCGTCGGCATTTTCATCTTCATCCGTGCTTAAAGCCCCGATCGAAAAACCGTTGATGCTGTTAAAACCTTCGATCCACCAACCATCTAAAACCGAAAAATTCAAACCGCCATTCATCGCAACTTTTTGTCCGCTTGTGCCGGACGCTTCGAGCGGACGACGCGGAACATTCATCCAAACATCAACGCCTTGCACTAAATATCTGGCGACTTCCTGATCATAATCTTCGATAAAGACGGCACGATTTTGCCAGTTTGAATCGTGATTGATGCTCACAAGATTTTGCAGAATCTTTTTGGCTTTTGCGTCTTGCGGATGTGCTTTTCCTGCAAAAACAAATTGCACAGGACGATCTGCATCATCAACCATTTTGAGCAGACGTTCAATATCTGACATCAAAAGATTCCAGCGTTTATAAGCCGCCACGCGTCTTGCAAATCCAATTGTTAAAACATTGCTGTCAAAGAGGTTTCGTGTGCTTGTGTGTTCATTTATGGTTTCTTTTTCCCCCGTGTTTTTTGCAAAAGTGCGTTCACGTATAAATGAGATCAAAAGCTGTTTTAAAAGCTGATGTACTTGCCAAACTTCTTCATTCGGAAGATTCTCAATCGCCGAAGTCCAGGCGTTGTTATCACGCAAAATTTCCGCCCAATCTTTGCCGATTCGATATTCATAAAGCGACTTAAATGTCGGTGCGATCCAGGTTGGTGCGTGAACACCGTTTGTAATATGCGTTATCGGAACATCTTCTGTTTTTGTGTTTTCGGGAAACATCTTAAGCCATAGATTTCTCGAAACTTCACCGTGCTTTTCGCTAACGCCATTTGCCGAACGCGACATACGAATTGCCAGCGGTGTCATTCCAAACCATTCAAGTGAATCATCAGGATTTGAGCGTCCGAGTGTGAAAAATTCTTCTCTTTCAAGTCGCAAGGCATTGATAAAATTCTTGTCAAAACACGCTTCAATGAGTTCCGGTTCAAACGAATCATTTCCGGCGGCGACAGGCGTATGAGTTGTAAAAACACATTTGTTTCGCACGACAGAAGCAACATCCGTAAATGTTAAGTTTTCGTCTTTTTCTAAATATTCTCTCGCAAGTTCTAGGGAAAGAAACGCCGAATGTCCTTCATTCAGATGGAAAACGCTCGGTTCGATATTTAACCTTCTGAGAAGTCGAACTCCGCCGATACCCAAGATTTTTTCCTGCACAATTCTTGTTTCTTCATCGCCGCCATATAAATGTCCCGTAATAAAACGGTCAACTTCATCATTTTGCGAGATATTCGTGTCGAGCAAATAAAGTGAAATCCTGCCGATTTTCGCAAGCCAAGCCTGTGCGAAAACTTCACGCCCACGCATATGAATCATTATTGTTATGCGTTCGCCGTTTTCATCCAAAACGGGTTTTAGAGCCAATTCCGAATCAAATGAATCTTTATAAGTTTCGGTTTGCATCCCGTCGTGGGCGAGTTTTTGGCGGAAATATCCGAAACGATACATCAAACCGACAGCAACCAGCGGAACATTCATATCGCTTGCCGATTTCAAATGGTCGCCCGCAAGAATTCCCAAACCTCCCGAATAGATCGGAAGTGAATTATGAACTCCGTATTCAGCACAAAAATATGCGATTGGTCTGTCTTTTGTTATCTTTTCGATACTTTGCGGCGATTGATTTAAATATTCGTTAAACTTTTGTTCAAATTTAGCCAGACGGATCAAATAATCTTCCTCATTAGCTTTTTGCCAAAGCCTTAATTCGGAGATTTCTTTTAACATTTGACGAGGATTTTGTTCACATTTTTCCCAAAGTCCCGCGTCCAGATCACGAAAAAGTTCAGTTGCTTCCTTGCTCCAAGACCAGAAATAATTCCACGTAAGTTTGTCTAAGAATTTTAGATTCTGTGGAATGGTTCTGTTTATATTGAAATCATTTCTAAAGTTATTTTCGGTTTGTAAACTAACTGCTTGTTGCATATCTGTATAAATTTGGTCGTCGGACTCCTGCATAGTAAATTTGTTTGTTTTTTTGTTAGATATTTATAATCAATGGGGCAAAAGCAATATAGAACATTGCTCAAAAACTATCAAATTGTAGCTTAAATTAATCTGAGTTTAGCTTTTAAAAACAGCTAAAATCGGTGATGTTTCAAAAACATTTGAGCATCAGATTCCGAGAAAAATACAAGATTTACTTGCTTTATTTGAGTGTCTTTTTCAAGAAACTCTTTGATTGTGTTTGATGAGATTTGTGCCGCTTCGTGTTTTGG
>JBGTHN010000396.1:0-2991 GCA_041746235.1 Pyrinomonadaceae bacterium
AATTTTGACAACTCAACAGGCGTATGCTGCGATCAGTTGGAAAACGGTTTTTCTTGTCGCCGGAATTTTACCGCTCGGCATAGCGCTGACAAAAACAAACGCCGCAGGAATAATGGCAAGCGGCGTAATTTCATTTCTCGGTCCGTTTGGAAATCTCGCATTGCTTGCCGGTTTATTTCTATTGACAACGTTTTTAGTTCAGGCGATGAATGGAGCTGCTGTCGCGGCAATAATGGGGCCGATCGCGATTAACATCGCCCAACAAGCCGGAATCAACCCGCGTTCATTGACAATGGGTGTTGCCATCGCCACCTCGATGGCATTCATCACGCCGCTCGGCCACCCTGTAAATCTTCTTGTGATGAGCCCCGGCGGCTACAATTTCCGCGATTTTGTAAAGATCGGTTTGCCGCTTGTGGTGATTCTTTTCATAGTTGTAATGATCATTCTTCCAATCTTCTGGCGATTCTGATCAAAAAGCAGTAACCCGCGCGTTAGCAAGGGTGGAAACCAATAAATTCTGGCGATTCTGATCAAAAAGCAGTAACCCGCGCGTCAGCAAGGGTGGAAACCAACGGATAAATTGCCCACGAATCACGCGAATTTTCAAGAATCAGTCGGAGGAATTGTTTTTATGTTCGCGCGTATTAGCGTTATTCGCGGGCAGCATGTTTTTGCTTTCAAAGAATTTGGCTTCTAAGTAGAAACTATTTACCTTTCCGCTGCGTAAATTCTTTCGATTTCTAAAATTTTGAATTCGGAACAATTATTATGAAAAACACAATATTTTTGATTGTTTGCGCAATCGCAATTTCAACAATTTCGGCGATCGGTCAAACCACGGCAAAAATGAGCAAAGACGAAACGATCATTCGCGCTTCGCTCGAAAGGACGGCGAAAGGCTGGAACGAGGGCATTCTTAGCGAATATCTTTCCGTTTACACAAAAGGCGCGACCGAAATGCTCTCGACCGGTCCCGCAGGCGGTGTCGAAGCGATCGAAAAAACGATGAAAGAAGGTTTCTGGAAAACCGGCAAACCGCTTCAAGCTCTTCACTACGAAAGCCTCGAAGTCCGCTTCCTCGGCAAAAAAGGCGCGCTCGTCACCGGAAAATACGTCCTAACCGGCGCCGACAAACCCGATCGCACAGGTTGGTTCACAACCGTCTGGGAAAAAACCAAAGACGGCTGGCGAATGATTCATGATCATTCGTAAGAAGTAAATCCCGCCAATTTGAGCTTACTTTTTGGCATACGTTTGGCTAGAATTGTATCGAAAGTAGTATCGTTCGATGTAATAAATCTGTATAATTTCTTACTATATTCAAGCCGCATCGAAGACATATGGCAAAATATTTTGTCTGTCGGTAATTTCCATAACCCAACGCTTGGCTGGTAGCCGAAGCCCCATGAATAATACTGTAAAAACCGAACTTAACCTTGGTCCCGCTTTGGTACTTTTTATTTATGAGTTTATTCATAAAGCTGATATATTAAAACCCTCGTCTCTAATCTCAAATTTATAAGATAATATCTTGTAGATAAAGCGCATTAATTTTGGAATTTTTAAAAAAGTTTTCTATTATTCGTATTATTTCGATCAATTAACATGAGAAACGGGTTTGCTACACAGTTGAGTTCACACAATACTAATTTGCAGAACTTGTTGAATGCGTATAAAGAATACGAAAAAAATCTTCCGATTTCTTTGAATGGAAAAACGCATAGCAGCCTACCTCATTTCAATGGGAATAAATCGCAACCAGTTCACAACTGGTTTACTTATAAAGAAGGGTTTTCATCTGAGTTGCTAGGTTGGATATGTAGGGAGATAGATATTGATCTAAATAATCTTAAGAATATTTTAGATCCTTTTGTTGGCGTAGCCACTTCTTTATTATCAGCTCAATTGTCTTATTCTGGTAAGCATTCACTAAATTTAGTCGGCATTGAACGTAACCCTTTCATAGCATTGGTTGCTAAATCAAAACTAGATTGGCATTGTTACGATAAAGATTTAATTTCGAAATCAATTTCCGGCTTGATAGACAAGATTAAGAAAAGGGGAAGTACTCGATTTAAAATCGCTAACTTAAGCACTCTGAAAAACGATAAAATTTTTGACAGAAAAAAATTGCAGGATTTAATTTTTGCTTACGAAATAATTAAAAAAGATTTTCAAAATTTACCAGAATTCTCTTTTTTCAAGCTTGGTTGGGCATCAATCATTGAGAGCGTAAGCAATGTTAGGAAAGATGGTAGAGCCTTACGCATCGTAAGCAAAGAAATACGCCCACCCGTTTATAAGTTATTAGAGGCTAAATGGCTTGAGATGTTGAGTGATATAAATATTCTCTCATCAAATGACACTAGTCACCATTGTGCGAATATAAAGCACAAAATATATGAAGGTGATGGAAGAACATTGGATACGCTTTCTGAATCAAATTCGTTATTTGATTTAATAATATATTCTCCTCCTTACCTAAATAACTTAGACTATTCAGAGGTTTACAAAATGGAATTGTGGCTTAGCGAAGCTATAAACTCCCAAGATGAGTTCCGAAACTTGCGTCTAAAGACTTTCCGTTCCCACCCGAGTGTAAAGTTTCCCGAAACGAATCTACTTGATTGTCAACCAAACAATCAGCGGGCTGTTATCTTACGTAAATCTTTAATTAATTTGATTCCAGACAATTCACAAAAACTAGCAAGAATTAGAACTATTAATGGGTACATGGATGATATGTTGTTAGCTCTTCAAAACCAATTTAAATTCTGTAATGTTAATTCTCATGTTATTTGTGTCGTTGGCAATTCCATTCATGGAAGCAAAGATAAGCCTATACCAATTGCAACAGACTATTTGATAACATCACTTGCTGAAATTGTTGGTTTTGAAATAGTAAAACTTCAGGTAACACGATTTACTAAGAGAAGAGATTACGTGAAAAGCTCGAGCAAGAGCAACGAGAAGCCGAAGAAAGGCAAC
>JBGTHN010000397.1:0-2626 GCA_041746235.1 Pyrinomonadaceae bacterium
CAAACAGAGATTCGATTTCACATTTACCTGCGTAAGCGCTAAACTTCGCCAGAAAAACTAACCCCCCAGGCGCTGATTAACTGTGATACAATTTTCCTGATTTGAGGTATTTTTGATGGAAACAACAACAGTAACAATAAGTTTGCCGAAAGATGTCGGTGTTGTTTTGGAAAAGCGTGCTGAAGATAGCGGGCAAGATGTTGAAACATACATAAAAAACATTGTCGAAATTCAGGCGAAAAAGATGACTTTGGATGAAACTCTCGCACCGATTCGGCAAGCAGTTGAAAAAAGCGGATTGACGGAAGAGGCTTTGGACGCCATTTTTCATAAGGCACGAAAAGAGGTGTCGCGAGCCAGAAAAGTACGAAAACTCACCTAAAATAGATGCCGAAACTGGAAGCTGTTTTCGATTGCAACATTTATCTACAAGCCGCTGCAAGCCCGAAAGGCGTTGCGGCGGCCTGCTTGCGTCTGGCAAAAAACGGCGAAATAGGGCTGACATGCAAGTGCGAGGTTTTCGAGAGTCGTCTGACCATTATGATTTAGACTGATGATATGGTCAATTTCGCCGCCGAAATATGTTTCTTCAATTGGAATGGGGCAGTATTCGCGGAGGTTATTTGCTCTTTCTTCAACCGGTTTTCGTGGCTTGTCATTATGTAACTACTCATTTTGAGTATTGACGAGCCTTGATCTTAGCCATTCGTATCAAATGTACGCGCTTTATATAATAATTGAGTTCGGAGGTTTCTTCGCCCGACAATTCTTCACTCCTTTCAAGTTCGTTTAATTCGGAACGTCTTTGTTTGGCTTCTTCGGCAGGTTTATAAGCAAAGACTTTTGCAGGATTGCTCGAAGCAATAAAATTTCCGACCTATTGGTGTGCATGATAATTTTGAAAAGTGCTAATAATCATCCAATTCGTTTATAACCTAGCACAAAATAACATTTGCTCAAGAATTTAAAAGCAATTGAATTAAATCGTTGCACATTGATGTGGTTTTTTACAATTTCTAGTAAGAAGAATATTTTAAGTTATTTTTCAATCGATTAAACCAATTGGTACTATGACGAATAACTGTAACTTGATGAGAACTACGTGCCTTCCATTTCGAGAGTTTTGTGATTTCTTTCCATTCACCATTAATAATATAAATCGCATTTCCATAAATTGGACATTCTAAAACGACTTTGTCAGTCCAATTAAAACAGAAAGCTATATATCGATTAAATCCGTCTTGACCAATGTAGCAATCACTCGGATTTAAGTTATCGTATATTTTCCAAATTCGTGTCTCATCAAGAATTTCGTTATTGGAAACATACTTTCCAAATTCTTTTACAATTTGTTCAACCGTCCATTGATCTTGCGGAAAAAATTTCCAAGGTAGTTTTTGGACAGGAATAATATTAGGCGATTTGAGTAAAAGCCTATTTTTCTTACTTCGTAATGCGATTATTTGATGATACCTCTTTGTAACTTCCCCATTTGATTTTTGGTCAATTTCTTTCTCAAACAAATCTTTAGCCAGTTTCTCAACGCCAGCCAAGTTTAAGTGTTTTGTTTGTGATTTTTTCTGATTTTCGAGAACAATTTCAATCTTTTCGATGGCTTGATTAAGGAGAGTTGGTAGTTCTTTAGCGAAGACAAAATGTTGCGCTCTAAGTAGTGTTCGAGAAGTAGTTGAATCTCTATATTTATTGCGAAAGTAAGAATCAAAAAACTGGCTGTTCAATCCACACATTTCTGAATATGCATTATTTAGAAACTCATAAGTTGGCTCTTTTTGGGAAAGCTTATGTCTTAAATCATGTAGTCCAGAAAGAGTAGTCGAAATTTTGCCATTTGACTGTTGTTTTCTCCGTTCAATCTGTAACAATTCTTTTTGCATGGTGCGAGCCGATTTCTGTCCTTTCGTTACTAAACCCACTAACACCCTTGACTCTAGTAAGTCTATTAGCTTGTTTATTTTGCTCTCATCTTCGTTACACTCAATTAATTCTAGTTCAGGATATTTTGCTTCAAGGTCTAAAACTAAATCTTGAATATATTCTCGAAGTTCGCGAAACGCCATGTCGTTGATATCTTCTTCACTTTTTCTATTTGCCTTTTCTCCAGTCATACCTTATTTAAAAAGATTTTAACAACGCAATGAAATAATTACAATAAAACAAATAATATGCAGTCTTCTTGCTGAATGAATACTCATTCAGTTATACTTGTTCCAATAAATATCAAGCTATTAATAGAATTTAAGAGGAAAGAAAAACTATGTTGAAAGTGGAAAGAGCGGCGGTTTTGGGTGCGGGGACGATGGGAGCGGCGATTGCGGCGCATTTGACGAATGCGGGGATTCCGACTTTGCTTTTGGATATTGCGCCGGCGGATGCGGGCGACAGCAAGGCGGAGCGCGATGCGTTGGTCACTTCAATGTTTGAAGCGGCAAAAAAGCTGAAACCGGCACCGTTTATGCTTGGCGATAATGCGAAATTGATCGAGATCGGCAATTTTACTGACGATATGCATAAGCTGAAAGATTGCGATTTTGTGATCGAAGCCGTGGTTGAACGGCTCGACATAAAACATAAGCTTTTTGCAGAGGTTGAAAAACATCGCAAACCG
>JBGTHN010000398.1:0-2579 GCA_041746235.1 Pyrinomonadaceae bacterium
AATCCCATGGTTTGCAAACAATGTCAGCCGAAAAGCCGTTCACGCGGTTTGTTTAACGCTCGGTGGTTTGGGTTTGATCTCGACGATGTTTGCGACGAATCCATATTTTTTAATTCTCGGAATGGTCGGAGTCGGCATCGCCTGGGCTTCGATTCTCGCAATGCCGTATGTGATTCTTGCAGGTGCGATAAAATCCGAAAGAATGGGCGTTTATATGGGCGTTTTCAATTTATTTATCGTCATTCCACAGATCGTTATGTCGTTTTTAGTTCCGCAGATTTATGAATCGGTTCTTGGCGGAAACTCTTTAAATGTCGTAATTCTCGGCGGAGTTTCGATGCTGATCGCGGCTTTGACCGTATTTTTCGTCAAAGACATCGGACAACAAAAACTGGTCGAAAGCGACGAAGAAATCGCCGTTCCCGGTCAAACGGTAGTCGGTGGTGTTGATGTCTAAATTTTCTGTTCAAGTTTTTATAAGGTGATTTAAATGAAAAAACTATTTACGCTTTTTATTTTGTGCGGTGCATTTATTCTCTTGAATTCAAAAGTCTTTGCTTGTTCCTGTATGGGAACTGAAAAGCCGACGACCGAGTTTAGAAAAACTCCCGTTGTATTTGTTGGAACTGTTAAAAGCGTAAATTCGGCAAACAGCAAAGAACTTGGGGATGAATTCAATTTTAATGATTTGAGAACAACATTTTCTATTGACGAAGCGTTTAAAGGGGTTAAAAAAGACGAAATAGACATTTATACAAGCAGTCAGGGAACAGCTTGCGGAATTAGCTTTGACGAAGGTGAAAAGGTTTTGGTTTATGCCTATGGAGGTAATGAAGACAGAAAATATTACAGCACAAGCATTTGCACTCGCACAAGACCCGCTGAAGATAAAGAAGATGAAATCGCGGTTTTGCGTTCATTAGCTAAAGGAAAACTTGAGCCGCGAATTTATGGAACTGTTTATGAACTTATTAGCGGTATAAATCCCTTGAAACAAGATTATTGGGAGAGTCGAAAAGCTATGCCGAACATTAAAATAATCGCTCGGCAAGATAATAAAAAGTTTGAAACAGTTTCAGATTCGAAGGGGCAATTTAGAATTGTTAGTTTGCCAATCGGAAAATACAAACTTGAATTTGTAATACCTTCAACTCATAAACTCGGTGGTGATATTTGGGATGAATCAATTAGAGAAAAAGATCAATACAAAAACATTGAAGTTGAAATCACTAAAAATGATAATCCAGATAATTTAACCATTGAAACAAAAATTGATGGAAGAATAAAAGGAAGAGTTTTCGATATTAGCGGAAAACCTGTTGAAAAAGATGTGCGTGTAGTCCTAATAACGAAAGAAACCGCCAATCAGGAAGTTGGTGACATTGATTCAATCCCTGCATATACTGACAAAAATGGATATTTTGAATTTTTTGGAATTCCACAGGGCGAATATTTTTTAGGTTTTAATTTGGATTTCAAACCCAATAAAGAATTTCCATATCCACGAGTTTATTTTCCCAATATAAGAGAACTCTCAAAAGCTACGCCAATTATTTTGGGTAGAGCAGAAAAGATTGAAGGTTTTAATCTGTATTTACCTCAAAAAGTAACTGAAATTATGGTAAAAGGAAAAGTCGTAGATGCAAATGGTAATCCGATAAAAGGGGCAGTTGTTGAAAGATACGGATTATACAGCAGCGAATGGAAAGAAGGTGACCCTTACAGTATGAAATACATTAAACAACCCACTTTTGAAGGACGAGTTTTAACAAACCAATACGGAGAATTTGAAATAACCCTTTTAAAGGGAAATAAATATAGGCTGAATTCATACTTAGAGAAAGATGGTTCTCACGAAGATCTACTTGAAGGAGATGATCTTGACATTGAAGTTGATGAAAATATGAAACCGATTGTTTTAGTTTTGGATAAGAAACCTGAGTAAATTATGAAAAAGCAAAATAAGTTATCAATTGCAATACTTACAATATTATTACTGTCCCTTTCCGTATTTGCTCAACAACCGGCAAAAGATTTCTCAAAAGAAACCGCACGAGTTTCGCAGGATTGGATAAAGGATGCGGTTGTTTATGAGATTTTTCCGCGTCAGTATTCGGCGAAAGGCGATTTTAATTCGATCACGAATGATCTTGACCGTCTGGATAAATTGGGCGTGAGCGTTTTGTGGCTGATGCCGATTCATCCCGTAGGAGAATTGAAGAAAAAAGGAACAATCGGTTCGCCTTATGCGGTGAAGGATTATTACGCGATAAATGCGAGTTACGGGACGAAGGCGGATTTGTTAAAATTGATTTCAGAAGCCCACAAACGCGGGATGAAAGTAATTATTGACATCGTGGCAAATCACACGGCTTGGGATTCGGTGATGATGAAAAATCCGGCGTTTTATACGAAAAACGATAAGGGCGAAATCATTTCTCCCGTTCCCGATTGGGCGGATGTTGCTGATCTGAATTATGACAACGCGGAACTTCGCAAATATATGATTGAGATGCTCAAATTCTGGGTGCGTGAATATAGTTTGGATGGTTTTCGCTGCGACGTGGCGGGATTTGTGC
>JBGTHN010000399.1:0-2893 GCA_041746235.1 Pyrinomonadaceae bacterium
ATAATCTCCGTTTTCCCGCAGACGTTTATCTCGAAGGCGGAGACCAATATCGTGGCTGGTTTAATTCATCATTAATGTGCGGTTTGGCGGCACACGACCAAGCACCATATAAAACTGTTTTGACACACGGTTGGGTGGTTGATGGCGATGGAAAACAAATGCACAAATCAGCTGGAAATGCTGTTTCACCAAATGAAGTTATTGACAAATCCGGTGCAGAAATCCTAAGACTTTGGGCGGCGGCAGTTGAATTTACTCAAGATGTTCGAGTGTCAGATGAAATTCTGAATCGTGTTGTTGATGCCTATCGAAAATTCCGAAACACTTTGCGTTATGCACTTGGAAATCTTGACGGATTCGATCCCGAAAATGATTCGGTTGATTATTCTAGCTTAGAAGAAATTGACCGTTGGGCGTTGGCAAGTCTTGATAAGACTGTCGAGAAAGTTTTAAACGGTTATGAAAGTTTTGATTTTCAAACGGTTTATCGAACGATCTACGATTTCGTAACCGTAACGCTTTCGGCAAGATATTTTGACATCGTGCGGGACAGACTTTACATCGCCGCACCGAACTCCGTTGCAAGACGCTCGGCACAAACGGCAGTTTATAAAATTGCCGATAATCTATCGCGTCTGCTTGCTCCGATACTTTCGTTCACAGCTGATGAAGCATTTGAAAATCTGCCGAATCAAAAACTTGATTCCGTTCATTTAGCAGAATTTCCGACCGTTTCGGGCAAGGATGAAACAAACCTTCTCGAAAATTGGGAACGCTTATTTAAGATTCGTGAAGACGTTCTAAAACAACTCGAAGAAGCACGAAACGCAAAAGTTATCGGCTCAAGTTTGCAGGCAAAAGTTATCTTAACTGTTGATAAAGAAACGATGAAATTCCTTCTTCCGTATTATCAGGAGTTGCGTTATATCTTTATCGTCTCGCAAATTGAAGTCCACGAAGACGACAAATTTAGCGTCAAGATTGAAAATGCTGACGGCGAAAAATGTGAACGATGCTGGAATTTCTCAACCCGTGTCGGTGAATTTGAAAAATTCCCAACCGTCTGCGAGAGATGTATCGAAGCATTGGACGAAATTGATTTGACGGCAACATCTTAAAAGGAGTTTAGCTTGAGTTCAGAAATAAAAATAAGATTTGCAAATGAATCAGATTTTGATTCTCTGACCTCAAATGTTTATATTTCCGCTGAAATTCTGACGCGAAAAATTGAATGGCAAGAAATTATCATTGCCGAAAATGAAGATATCCAAGTTGGTTTTCTGCAACTCGAATATCTTTGGTCATTAGTTCCTTTTATTGCTTTGATTAAAGTTTTGCCGGAATATCAGCGGCAAGGTGTTGGAAAAAAATTGCTTAATTTTGCAGAATCTTTTTTGCGAGAAAAAGAACATAAAGAGATTTACAGTTCATCCCAAGTTAATGAAGCAGAGCCGCAAAAATGGCATCGGCACGTTGGGTTTGAAGAATGCGGAATAATCTCAGGAATTAATGAAGGCATCGGAGAAATATTCTTCTGCAAAAGTTTAATTGATTGAGCAATTTGCAAGGATTTAAACGTCTAAAATAAATGCGATGAAGATCGTAAAAATTAATATATTTTGAGGAAAAATTTAATGATGAAAAAGGTTTTACCTATTTTTCTATTTGTTATCGGATTGAGCATTACAAGCGTGTTCGCTCAAAAAACATATACACCGAAAAAGGGTTCGGATGAACGAACGGCTATTCTCAATGCTTTGCGAGTTCCGGTTGAAAAGGAACTTAAACAAGAAATTCAATTTGTTGTAAATGATTTTAATGTTTCGGGAAATTGGGCTTTTATTAGCGGCGAACCGCAAACAAAGTCGGGCGAAATGCCGGATTACAGCAATACTGTTTATAATGAGCAGGTTGAATCCGAAGCGTTCGACAATAACTTTTTTGCTCTGATGAAAAAGACGGGCAAAAAATGGAAAGTCGTTACATATGCCATCGGTTGCACAGATGTTTGTTATTTGGAATGGTGGAAGGAATACAAAGCTCCGAAGGCGATTTTTCCTCATACCGAATAATTTTGTTTGCAGATAAGTTTTTAACCACAGATAAAAACGGATAAAGGCAGATTGATTTGATTTAATCTCAGGTTTATCTGTGATAATCTGTGGTTTAATTATTTTTAGTTTTTATAGGTTTTATAAGATTGTGAATAAAAAAGATATTTTTTGGAAATTAGGTTATTTGGTCGCTACGGGAGCGGTTTTTTTGCTCGATCAGGCAACAAAGTCATGGGCAATTCGCAAACTTCGTTTTGATGGCGATATGGAAATAATTTCGGGTTTTCTAAATTTTCATTATGCAACAAATACAGGCGTTGCTTTTAGTATGTTTGGCTCTCACGGAGATACAGGACGTTGGGCTTTGTCGGGTTTGGCTTTTCTCGCGGCAACACTCGTAATTTATTTCTTCTGGCGAACACCGCGTTCGGATGATCGAATTTTAGGTGCGTTGGCACTTCTTCTGGCGGGAATCTTGGGAAACGTAATTGATCGTGTGCGTTTGGGTTATGTCATTGATTTTATTGATGTCCAATTTGGCAACTGGCATTATCCAACATTCAACATCGCCGATATGGCAATTTGCACAGGTGCGGGTTTATTGATCTTGGATATGTTCTTGACCAGAAATGATGACAAAGACGCAACAGAAGAAAAAGAAGAAGAAAAATTATCCACAGATTAGCACAGATAGACTCAGGTAAATTTTTAACTGAAAAATTTATAATTTATTCACGTTGGGTTTAATACCCCGTCAGCTTGCTGCGGCTTTATACTGTATGGATGAGCAAGTACATTCATAAAAACCACAACGTATCAGTTTTGATTTTTTTATCTAT
>JBGTHN010000400.1:0-10237 GCA_041746235.1 Pyrinomonadaceae bacterium
GTCTTTAACCTTGTCTATGAATTTTGATGTATTGTATTCATCAGGTCGGTTGATGTGTCGTCCGAATCGCCATACGAGCGGCAAATTTATATATCCAGTTCTGCCGAAAGTCGCTCCGAGATCGCTGATAATATATTGAATTTCTTTTTTCCCTTTCTCTTTTTTTACCTCCAGAATTGTGTTGTTCCCTTCGGTCTTCATATCCCAATTATTCAGAAACGCCATCATAATTTTTAATCCCATCAATTCATTTGTGTTTTCAAAAGGATTATCTTTCCAACTCCAGCGACCTTCTCTGTCAACATTTTCGGGTCTTGCTTCAAGCCTGACATTTTCGAATGTTCCTGCTCCGGGAATCGTTAAATTCGGCACTAAATAATTTATCTCCGTTTTATATCCCAAAGCCCAGATCAATCTGACGGCGGCGGTTTCCGATTGTGCTTCGTGATCAACTTTTGCAACCCATTCATTCCCTGATCCATCTTTGATTCGGAATTTCTTTGAACCGCCGCCTTTTTCTTCTTTGATCAAAATTATCTTGCTTGTGTCGGGCTGCATTTTCTTGCCACCCGGACCGAAATATAGATTTCTTTTAGAGACATTTACCGATTCCCAAAGGATAGGTTTCGATTTTCCTAAATTTTTATTCTTTGCATTTTTCTGAGCAAAGATCGGCAATGATAATGACAAAAGTGCGATGGCGATAATTGTTGCTTTATAAAACTTGATTTTTCTTAACATTAATATCTTCCTCTTAACTGGCTTAAATTTTAAACAATTCTAAACATCCTAAAAGTTGATTGCAGATTGATCTAAAAACTTACAACGTAATATAAAATTGCAATATCTATGCCAATTTTAAGTAAGCAATGCAAACTATTGATTAAACGGGAGTTAAAGAAAAGTTAAAAGAGAGGAATTAGCAGGAGAATTTATAAGATGTGTTCGATTTCAAGACAGATAAATTTATTATTTCCAAGGACAGAAATAATTGGATAGTACAGTTTTATAAAACTTTTGGTAGTAAGCAAAAAGTAATGGTTTATAAAATTAAAATTATTTTTTATTCACTACCAATTATTTTATTTTTTAAGTTCCAAAAATGTTCGTGCTTCCCAAATTTCGGGAAAGAATTTTTTGTCTAAAGTTGTGCGTAAATATCCCGCACCTGCCGAACCGCCTGTTCCTTTTTTCATTCCGAGCATACGTTCAACCATCAATACGTGATGATAACGCCAAAGTGCAATATTTTCGTCGTGTTCGATGAGCAGGTCTTGCATTATGAAAAGTTCCGCATTTTTTTCGGGGTTTGTTAATATTTCGACCAAAGCTTTTATTTTTTCATCGTGATCTCCAACTGCAAAACCTTCATTCTCAAGTAATTTCCAAAATGTATCGCCGAGTGTCGGTTCGTTATATCGTTCTGTCAGACGCTTGTGAGCGAATTCGTCGAACTCAAAAAAGTTGAGAATTTTCTCGTCCTTAGCACCTGATACAAATTCTAGTTCACGAAACTGCATTGATTGAAAACCGCTTGCCGGATTTAATTTATCGCGGAATTCTAAAAAGCCGATCTGTGCCATTGATTCAAGAATGTGTATCTGCGAAACAATTACTTTTTCGATCGCATTGACCGCTTTCAGCGAATGATTTGCACGAAACTTTCGTCCTTCGTTCATCCAACAGATGCTTGCATCAATTTCGTGCAGAATTTGTTTGAACCAAAGTTCATAAGTCTGATGAATTACAATAAATAAAAGTTCATCGTGGCTTGTCGGTTCGGAAAGAGTTTCTTGCAACTCGATCAATTCAGGAACTTTCAGATATTCGTTATAAGAAAGCTTTGGATTTTCGCCGTATTCAATCATATTTTTGTTTGTTGACTTTGTTCAAAAGTATTTACAAGTATCATTATTGATAAGTAATTTTCTGTCAATTTAGAACAAAAATTAAAACATTTTTTTGGCTTTTTTTTTATTAAATTTGCCATTTGCAAAAAAAAACCTTGACACACGGCGTAAATTTATGTAAATTTCCCGTCAATCTGTCAATAAAAATACCAACAGAAAATAATAACCCCCAAAATCTTGCAATTTAAGATTTGTTACTTGTTTTTGAAATGAGGTTTAATACATTTCTTTTTGTCCGCGTTTTAACGAAGTCTAATTTTGTATAGGCTTTTTAAGGCGTGGATTTTTATTTTTTAGCTGAAATGTCAGTTAAAAATTTTTTTAACCGAACATTGTTATCAGAGATGTTCAATAAATTAAATTCACTGAAGTTTGTAGGAGGAATTACGAAAAATATGTCACATGAATTAGGCACAGTTAAATGGTTTAATAACGCAAAAGGTTATGGTTTTATAGAAAAAGATGGCGAACAAGATATATTTGTGCATTACAGTGCAATATCTGGAGAAGGCTATAAAACTTTGATTCAAGGTCAGGAAGTTCAATTTGAAGTTACTAAAGGTCCAAAAGGTCCGCAGGCGGAAAACGTGATGAAGGTCTAAACGGAAAGGTTTAAGTCTTTAAAAATAAAACAGAGAAGCGTTTCTATATTATAGAATTGCCTCTCTGTTTTTTCATTGGGGGGGAATAAATTTATAAAATATCTTCGCCTTTGGCTTTTAATCTACGCCGCCAAAGTTCTCGGTAAGAATTAAAACGCGAGATCAAATTATTTAGTTTATAGCGGTTTGCAAAAGATAGATCCCTGTTGCCGTTGATTCGCGTAAAACGAGCTTCAAGACTTGCACGTTGTTGGAGCGGTGCTTTTTTTGTTCCGCCATTGAAAAAAATATCAAAATCAATTTTCAGACGGCGTATGTCGTCTTCGAGTCGCTCGATCTGTTCTTCGATCTCTAATGATTTATCCTGTTTTGATTGATTTCTGCGGGTAATAGTGTTTTCAGTAAATGCCATAATTATTAGTTTTGAATTCCAAGAATTTAGAGAGACAAAATTTGTCGCCTGTTTAATATTAAATTTCTAAAACTTGCGTTTTTCCTTATTTGAGTTGTTTTCGGTTAAAATAAATTGTCTGATAATAAAATATATTTGATACAAGCAGAATTTATGGAAAACCAAGAAGACACAAATCCCTCGGAAATATTAAAAAATCTACCTTCGATTGATACGCTTTTGCGAAGTGAAACTTCTGCAAGACTTGTCGGCGAAGTCGGTGCCAAACATCTTGCGGGTTTAGCAAGACTCGTAACCGATACTTTGCGACAGGAATTGCAGGAGGAGATCGGCAAAAACAAAGAAATTGATGCCGACGATTATTCGCGTGAAATAATTTTAAAAGAAGCGGAACTTCGACTTGAAGATGCGTGGCGACAGGAACAAAACACCGGATTGCAAAGAGTTATTAATGCCAGCGGTGTTATTATTCACACAAACTTGGGACGTTCGACGCTTTCCGATGCGGCACGCCAAGCGATATTGGACGCATCACGTTATTGCAATCTTGAATACAACATTGAAACGGGCAAGCGTGGAAAACGCGGTGCGAGAGCCGAACATCTTCTTGCGGAATTAACAGGTGCGGAATCTGCTTTGATCGTCAATAATTGTGCGGCGGCTTGTGTGCTTGTTCTAACCGCTTTGTGCAAAGGAGGCGAAGCGATAATTTCGCGTGGCGAATTAGTCGAGATCGGTGGCGACTTTCGCGTTCCCGAAGTTATGATCCAATCGGGTGCGGATTTGGTTGAAGTTGGAACAACTAACAAAACCCGTGCTTCCGATTATGAACGGGCGATCACCGAAAACACCAGATTAATTACAAAAGTTCATCCATCAAATTATCGAATTATCGGTTTTACATCTACGCCGAGCGTTGCCGAATTAGCGGAAGTCGCACACCGCAACGATATTTTGCTTTACGAAGATGCGGGTTCTGGAGCGATGTTTGATATGTCGAAATATGGTTTGAATGACGAACCGATCATCAATCAATCAATCGCGTCAGGAGCCGATGTTGTAACTTTTAGCGGCGACAAACTTCTTGGCGGAATTCAAGCAGGTTTAATTGTTGGACGTGGTGATGTGATCGCACACATACGCAAAAATCCGCTTTATCGTGCATTACGTGTCAGCAAATTGGTTTATGCCGTTCTAGAAACGACGCTCGAAGCATTTCGCAAAGAAACCGTAATGCAAGAAGTGCCGACCTTGAGAATGTTGGCGATGACAAATGCCGAATTAAAACAGAGAACGTGGGCTTTTGCACAAAATTTACGTGAAAAGTTAGGTGAAAATCCTGAATTAAAATTTGAAGTTACCGAAGGAAATTCCGTCATCGGTGGCGGTTCTGCTCCCGCCATTCAACCGAAAACGACACTCTTTGCTATAAAACACAAAACTTTATCGGCAAACCAACTTGAAGAAAAACTCAGACATTCAAAACCGCCCGTTGTAACAAGGATTTTGGATGACAGAGTTTTAATAGATTTGCGGACAGTTTTGGAAGATGAAGAAGTGGAATTGTTGGAAATTTTGAGTTCGATAAACTAAATTTCACTACAAAAAGAATATTTTAACAGGGGTCAAGAGGATTAACAGGGATTTTTATCTTAAATCTTAAATTTGAAATTTGAAATTTTCTCAGAATCCTATTTCTCCTTTTCATCCCTGTTAAAAACTCCGTGTTCTCAGTGTTCTCTGTGGCTGAAAAAATTAAGTTCGATAAAACTCAACTCCATCAGCAAATTCGACTGCGATCTTTCCTTCCGATTCGGCATAATCGAGATGTGCGATTGATTCGGAGATCGCTAAAAAGCGATGAACATTTTGATCAATTGCATTGGGGAAAAGTCTCTGTGCTAAATCCCACGCGGTGATTCCGTCTTTTGAAACCAAGCCGATAACTTTCTTTTGTCTTTCATCAATCGAACGCACATAACGATTAAAGATTTCCTCAAAATCGGAAATCGGTTCACCGTGTCCGCCGTGAACTAAGGTCGGCGAAAAGCTGCGGATTCGAGCAAGACTGACTAAATATTCGGCGAGAGATTTGAAGCGTTTGTCGGAATTTATCGGGTCGGGCGAAACGATCGGATTTGGTGTGATTCTTTTTAGAACGCAATCGCCGACAATCAAAGTTCGGTCGGCTTCGCGGATGAATGAACAACTTCCGGGCGTATGTCCGGGCGTGTGCAGAACTTTTAACATTCCGTTTTCAAATTCCAATTCTTGCTCGTCGTGCAATTCAGTAAGTTCTGTTTCAGACAACGAATCGGTTAAAAGACTGATTTTTTCATAAGTCGCTTGCATCTCCCGAAAAACTTCGTTCGGAACGCCCGCTTTTGTCATTAAATCCTGATGTTGTTTTTGAGCAAGTCGTCCGAAAAGATGTCCTGTTTCCCATTTATGAACAAAAATCTCGGCATTGTTTGCTTCATCCCGAACTTTTTTTGCCAAACCACAATGATCTTCGTGAGCGTGTGTTAAAACAATTCGGCGAATGTCTTTCATCTGCACACCATTTTGTCGTAATTTCTTTTGCAGAACTTCGCTTGCTTCGGCAGTTTTTGGTCCGACATCAATTAAAGTAAGCGGGTCTTCTTTGATGAGATAAATATTTACATCACCAACATAAAATGGGGTTGGAATTGATATTGGAACTATTTTCATTTTAGATTTTAGATTTTGGATTTACGATTAAGTAAATAAGTCTTCTTTTAAGTTTTAAGTTAAAGGTTATAATAACTTTTATTACCAAAGAATGAAAAACCAATCCAAAATCCAAAATCCAAAGTCCAAAATCGTAATCGTTGGTGCCGGTCCGGCAGGAACGAGTCTGGCGATTCGTTTGGCGAAACAAAATTTTGAAGTAACTTTGATTGAACGTGAAAAATTTCCTCGTCATAAACTTTGCGGAGAATTTATTTCGCCCGAATGTCTTGAGCATTTTCGTGAGTTGGGAGTTTTGGACGAAATGCTGATTCGCGGTGGCGATAGGATTACAGAAACGGTTTTTTATTCGGAAAGTGGAAAGAGCGTTGCCGTTCCAAGCAAATGGTTTAACGGAAATCTGCAAGGTGCTTTGGGCTTGAGCCGTGCGGAAATGGATCTTCGTTTAATGGAAAAAGCAAAAAGCGTCGGCGTTGAGGTTTTGGAACAATGTTCGGTCAACGAACTATTGTTTGAAAATGAAAAAGTTTGCGGTGTGAAATTTAGAAATTCTCAAGGCGAAACTAAAGAGATTTTTTCTGATCTAACAGTTGATGCGACGGGACGGGCGAAAGTTTTGTCGAAACTTGCAGAGAAAAAGATTTCAAATTTCAAATTTGAAATTTCAGATAAAAAGAAGATTGAGACCTACAATTATAAATATAGAAGTAAAAACCAAAGACCAAAAACCAAAGACCAAAAACCAAAGACCAAAAACAAAAGACCTGATTTGGTTGGATTTAAAGCTCATTTGAAAAATGTTCATCTTCCAAAGCATCGTTGTGAGATTTATTTTTTTCGCGGGGGTTATGGTGGTTTGAATTATGTTGAAGATAATATTGCTAATCATTGTTTTTTGATAAAAGCGAATGTGGTCAAGGAATTCAAAGGTGATGCGGATAAGATTTTGAATGAAGTTATTTTTAAAAATGTGCGTGCAAAAGAGACTTTGAAAAATTCCGAAAAACTTTTTGATTGGTTGGCGGTGTCAGTTGATGGATTTGGAATGAAAGAGCTTAATCCTTCAAATAATCTATTTACCGTTGGCGATGCCTCCGTGTTTATTGACCCATTTACGGGAAGTGGAATGTTGATGGCGTTTGAATGTGCGGAGATTTTGGCGAATGTGATTGTAGATAATCAAGATTCAAAGATGGAAATTCCAAGCGAATATAAACTTCTGCACAAAGCAAAATTTCAAAAAAGACTACGTATTTGTTCGGTTATGCGACGTTTATCTTATACTCCGAACTTTGCGGGATTGGCGATTTCGGTTTTAAGTTTGAGTAAGAAATCAAGGGAGATATTGGCACGTTCAACTCGACAAACCGAGGCAAATTGAATCTCAAATATGTAAAAATTACAAAAAAGTTACAATTTTGCTTGCTATAGTTGGATATTGCGATTAAAATTCCTAAGTTATCAAATCTATCAAAAGTAATTCTGTTAGTTGAATTTAATTAAGTTATTTTGCAGATTCAAATGAAAGCAAATCTACCCCGATTTGTAAATTTTCGATTGAAGTTTGCTAATAGGATTACAATAAAGTTTTTAAAAAAGTAAGGAGTGAAAAACTAATGAAAGTGTTTCCTTGGCGATTTTCCACTATTGTAGAAAAAAGTTTAATGTTAACGATGGTTATTTTGTTAAGTGTGAGTGCAGTTTTTGCACAAGCACAAGCAAGTACAGCGGACTTAGTTGGAACGGTTGTTGACCCAACCGGAGCAGTTATTCCGGGAGCAACTGTAACAGCAACAAATGCCGCAACAGGTGTTCAAAGAACATCAACCACAAATGATGAAGGTTCTTATCAATTCATAGCGTTAACACCGGGTGTCTATACGGTTACTGCTTCGGCGGCAACCTTTAAATCAGTTTCCATTACGGATGTGAAATTAACGGTCGGACAGCGTTCCGAACTGAAAGTTCCGTTGGAAATCGGAGATACGGGCATAACGGTGGATGTTTCGATTGATCAAGTTCAACTTATTGAAACAACAAGTTCAACCATTTCAAATACAATTGAACAACAAAGTATTGACAACCTTCCGGTTAATGAAAGAAGTGCAACCGGATTTGCTTTGACGATTTCAACTGTCGGACGCGATAATGGTCGTCCGATCGGTCCTGCACCAACATCGGGTTTGAACATCGGCGGACAACGCGGACGTTCGACACTTGTCCAAGTTGACGGAGCGGATTTTACAGATAATTCGGTCAATGCGGCTCGGACGACGGTTTCGCAAGAAGCAGTTCAAGAATATCAGGTAGCAACAAATTCTTATGCTCCTGAATTCGGACGTGCAACAGGCGGTATCGTTAATGTTGTTACAAAAGGCGGAACAAATAATTATAGCGGAAACGTATTCGGCTTTATCCGTGACAAGTCTTTTCAAGCAAATAATGCTTTTTCCCCGATTGATAATGCAGATTTCCGCAGAACCCAATGGGGTGCAACTTTTGGCGGTCCGATTGTTAAAAACAAAACATTTTTCTTTGCTGCTTATGAAAGACGCGACAGAGATGAATCCGGCTTTTTTACAAGCGATGTAGATGGAAGTTTGGGAGCGACATACAATTTTCCGGTTATTCCGGGATTGAATCCGCTGGCGAGAACTTTTAATAATTTAACTCCGCAACAAGCACAAGTCATCGGAGCATTAGTTGCCAGCGGCGTTCCTGCCAACATTTGTGGTGCTAGAGCTTATGCATTCTTTGCATCAAGTGGCGGAACAACAGGATTGACGGGAACTAATCCATTGATCAGTCCGAATGATGGCAGTGTGTGTCCGGCAATTTCTCCAATACTTCCGGGAGCAATCGGTCCAAGATTTATTTTATCGGGAGCACCGGTTCCATCGGCAACAACGGGAACAAACGGAGAATTCATCGCATTTCGTCCGTTGAATGATCTGCAAACTGTATTTCCAGTAACGGAAAATACAAACTATTTCTCGATTCGTGGTGACCACAATTTTAATCAGAACAATCAATTTACAACACGCTTTGGTTACAACACATTTGACTTAACAGGTATTCAAGTTGAATCGCAAAACCAATCTTTGGGACAAAACGATTTTTCCAGAACCGGCGTTCAAAAATTGACCGATTATTCTTTTACAGCGGGATTAAATACAATTCTTGGTACCTATTGGACAAATGAATTGAAGTTTAATTTCGGAAAACGTGATACGAGTTTCCGTTCACAAAACGGTGAAGCGGTTGCCTTTAACATATCGGGAACGGCGTTCATCGGACGCGAACTTTTCTCGCCGGTTGTCAGAACAGAAAGAAGACTTCAGGTTGCCGATAACGTGAATTGGATATATGGCGATCACATTATCAAATTCGGTGGTGATATTAGTCAGGTTAAAATTCCAAGTTTCATATTTGAATTGAACTTTGCCGGACTTTTCAATTTCGGACCTTTTACCGCTTCGAATCTCAATGCGGGATTTGCGGGATTACCTGATTTTACACCTGTTCAAGCATACGGTCTTGGTTTGCCGTCAACCTATATCCAAGGTTTCGGCGATCCAACGGGTGACTTTTCTAATGTTCCAATTGCATTATTTGCTCAGGATACATGGAAACCGACATCGAGATTAACAATAAATTACGGAATTCGTTATGACATTGAATTTTCCAAGCAAATTGATCCGGTCGGAATTACCGATCCGCTTTCCGGTATCGCTCTGTCAGCAGGTGATATTTTAGCGGCACAGGATGCGGTCAATGTTCAGCAAGGATTTCCAATAGATAAAAACAATTTTGCTCCGCGTTTCGGTTTTGCTTATGACATCAAAGGTGATGGCAAAACAGTAATTCGTGGTGCTATCGGCTTGTTCTTTGACCATCCGCTTTTGGCGGCGGCGACGAACTCGGATATTGCCGATGCCGCTCAACAGCAACAATCTGTTTTGACAGCGGGAAGTCCTGCTTCAACATCACTCTTAAATGCGGCTCAGGTTTTTCAGGGAACAGTTTGTGTTCCGGGAGCTCCGCAAACTCCGATTTGTGCAGCACAAGGTCCGGGAGTATTTACACCGGGTGTTGCCCCAAGTGCGAGTTATCAATACGGCAGACAGCGTTTTGATGATCAAACTTATACGGGATTTGGAGCGGTTCTGCCGTTCTCTCTACCGATTAGTAAAGATTTCGAATATGCTTATGCAACACAGGCTAACTTCTCGGTTCAACGTCAGTTGACCGATGATATGGCAATTTCGGCTCAATACATTTTCGTTGGTGCGAAACATCTTCCGCATCCGACTGATTTGAATACACCGAATATCGCATTGCAAATCGAAAATTACCGACGTTGTTTTGGTGTTCTTCCGACAACAACTCAGCAAGTATCAACAGTTAATCCGGCGGCTTGTAATGCTCCGGGCGGAGTTTTTGTTAATGTTATTCCGGGTATTATTTCGGTTAACACGACTACGGGTCAAGGTGTGATTGCTCCGGCAATTGCTAATTTCTTCCGTGGAAATGCTCCAAACTATTTCTTGGCACAAGCCTTGAGTGGTGGTGCGGTAACTCCGGCTACTTTGAATGCTGCA
>JBGTHN010000401.1:0-2648 GCA_041746235.1 Pyrinomonadaceae bacterium
TAAACCGTAGGGCCAGATACATCCGAATCTTCCTCTTTAAATCCCACATCGTCGGCGATATAAAACCGTTACCCGGGCTAAGTCTTGCCGAAGTACAGGTTTTTGGAACACCTGCCCCGACTTGGACCAGGCGCCGTTGACATTAGACGTTTATTTCTTGTCGCCAACGGCAACAATCAAAAACAGTGTAGGGTGAAATTGAGTGACAGCAAAAGTAACCCTACGTCTGATTCAACAAGACATTTAATCGCTGATAGTTGGCAAACTTACAAATTAAAAAGTTTCACTAATCAGTTTCTTTCAGAATTAAATACAAATGAAAAAATAGGAGATAAAGTATGATTAAATTTACGGTGATTAAACTATTATTGGTTTCGCTTTTTACGATCGGATTAACTTCCGCAGCACATTCACAATATGGTGATCTCGAGGGCTTCAAGTTTAAGCCCGGAGAAAACTCGATGAGCAAATCCGGTGAGGTTAAAGGCTTCGGTGAAAAACTCTATTTTGTAGAACTCGAAAAAGGTCAAAAATTAACCCTTCGTATTACAATGAATAAATCAGGTATTACGGGTAATATATTAAAAAATTTGGAGCCTGTCAGTGAACCTACAAATAGTGAAGGCTTTACTGAGATTACTGCCCCCGAGAGCGGAGTTTATCTTGTTCAACTCATATCAGCCGCACCAAAAGATGGTCAAATCGCTAAGTTTCAGGTCAAAGTCGAAGTTTCGGGATCCACACGCGAATCATTTGATGATACGCCGGAAGAGCCGGTGAAAGATGAAGTCGGAAACACATCGGCTCTAAGCGACTCCTGTGGATTAAATCCAACTGACACGCAGGTATTTTTATACGAGCATATAAATTTCGAAGGTAAATGCGTTGCAATTCCGAAAGCAGGCTTCAATTTTCCGAATATGAACAACCCGATATTAAACAGAGTAGGAGTCGTAAATGATCAAATTTCTTCTATTAAAGTCGGCAAGAGAGTGCGGGCAATGGTTTGTCAGGATGATAGCTACCAGAACTGTCAGTCGCTTTTGACAGATTGGAATGATCTTAGAAATGCGGCGGTCGGAAACGATACGATTTCCTCACTCAAGGTGCTTGATAAACGCGAAATTGTTGAAATGACGTTTTACAATCGTACTGATCAGCCTATCGTGATTTTTGAACTGGTCGGTGGCACGAACAGTTTTCTCGGAAGAATTGAGCCGAACGGAGGAGGAAAAATCTATAGTGATTTGAGGACAACCATCGTAGCGGGTATCAACAATAAAGAAGTCAAAGGCTCAAAATACCAGCTTATGGATGCGTCTCCCAAAGTTTTCAACTTCTCCCTTAATGGAAATAAGGCAGTCCAAATGACAAGTGACAAATAAAATTTGTAAGACAAAAACCTTAAGGATTCAGAGTCGTGAGTATTCCGGCTCTGATATCCAATCCCACACTTTTGCCTTGTAAAAACAATTTACTCCTTTTAAGAGATCATTTTAGAAAGAGATTAGATTATGGAGAAAAACCAAATGAAATTTAAATTGCCAGGCGTGCTTTCAATAGCATTAATTTATTTGTTAAATATTTCAACTTTCGCTATGGGAGAACCGGTCGCGAATGATGGATACGATTTGTCAAAGAAAGATAGTAAAAATGTCTATGCTGACAAAAATGTAATTGCCGTTCAATCCGAAAGAACTTCAAAAGTTCGTATAAATTTTAACATCGCACACGAGATCGTAAATGAGGTCAATCGTGCTCGGACTAACCCTAAAGGCTACATCGAGGATCTGAGAAATGCTAGAAAAAAAATGAACGGTAATATGATGAGTACGCCGCTAGGGATGATGCAAACGAATGAGGGCGTTATCGCAATAGATGATGCCATTCGTGATATGGAAAGGGTATCGGGATTAAATCCCGTCCAGTTTTCAGAAGGATTATCGGAAGCCGCAAACGTTCAACTGACAGATCTAAAAGATGATGTGAATCTGGGGCACACAGGGAAAGATGGAAGCACTGTGTTTACAAGAATAAACAGGTTCGGCTCAGTTGAAGGAGGCTGGGGAGAAAATATCAACTTCGGTCCTACAGACGCGAAATGGATTGTGCTTTCATTAATAATAGATGACGGAGTTTCCACTCGGGGGCATCGCAAAAATATCTTGAGCAATATTTTTAATCAGATTGGGATCGCTTACGGAGATTCAAAAAGCGGTGTAAGAGTTAGTGTAATGGTTTTTGCCACCAGATTTACAAAATCAGGTAGTAAACCGATTGGATCCGGAACAAAAACTAATGCATCAAACGAAGTTTGCTCCAAAAAATCTGATGGACAACAGGTAAAGGTGGCGGTCGGAAATTCGACGGGCAAGGGTTTTACGATTAACCTTGTAAGTCAGCAGTGTCAGGAAACTGTATTGAGTAAAGAGATTCCGCCGACCGATTTGTATGAATTCCAGACGTATAAAGGGGCGGTTTTCCGTGTGCGTGAAGTCGGGTCAAACAGGCTGCTTGGAGAAATTATCGTAAATCCTGCAAGACCTGACATAATTGTTCAAACAGATCACGATGATTCTAATTCGAGAGTTACGTATCTTGAACCGTAAGAGTAACTCGTCCTTATCGAATAATTGACGAGAAGACGG
>JBGTHN010000402.1:0-1770 GCA_041746235.1 Pyrinomonadaceae bacterium
TTATTAACCCATATTTCATTGAACAAATTTAAGAGCAAGACCGTATAACATCGAAAGTCTTCTTCAGAGATAATTTATACTAAACATATTTTAAGGAATTTTTGATTTATGAAATATAAAGGGTTAAATTTTTTATCACGCCGGCGTTTTCTGCTTACTTTTTTTATATTATCTTTTGCATTTTTTATAAATATACCCAAATCGGCAAGTTCTCAGACAGAAATTGCTCTTTTGGAAAAAGACAAGGCGGAGGTTTTTGAAAAGGTCTGGAATCTGATTGACGAACGCTATTACGATCCGAAAATGAATGGTGTAAATTGGGCGTTGCAAAAGGAAATTTACAAACCTTTAGCCGACAAAACCAAGACGGATGCGGAATTTTATGATGTCATCAAAAAAATGGTCGGCGAGATGAGCGATGCCCACACACGTTTTTTGACTCCCCGCGAAGCATCCGACAGACGCAAAAGACAAAACACGACCATCGGAATACTTCTTTCAAATGTCGAAGGAAAAACCGTCGTTGAAAAAGTTCGCCCCGAAGCAGTCGGCGAACTCGCAAAAGTTAAAGAAGGAATGTTCATACGCACGATTGATGGTATTTCCATCGAGAAAAAACTTGCGGATGCTAAAAATTTGGTCGGCGATTCATCTTCAAACAGAGCTTTGGAAATAATCTCTAACCGGCGTGTTTTGGAAGGTGAACCGGGAACATCCGTCAAGATCGGTTTGACCGATGAAACAGGCAGGAATTTTGAAGTAACGCTCGTCCGCGAAGTAGTTGACGAAACATCGGAAGCCATTGCCAGCAAACTTGATTCGGGCGTTGGTTATATCAACGTAACGAGTTTCAAAGCACCGATCGCGGATAAATTCAAAAACGCCCTCGAAGAATTAAAAGACACTCCGGCATTGATAATTGATCTGCGTTACAACGGCGGCGGAAGCATCAGCGAAGTATTGGAAATGGCTGGTTATTTGTTAAATAACAAATACTCATTCGGAAAATTTATGCGACGTTCCGGCAAAACAAAACAGGAACTCAAAACCTTTTCAGCCGGAAAAAAAGGCGGACAAATTTACTCCAATCCCGTCTATATTCTGACCAGCAAATTTTCCGCCAGCGGTTCGGAACTATTTTCAAGCAGTTTGCAGGAATTCGGACGAGCCAAAGTTATCGGCTCACAAACCTGTGGTTGTCTTTTGGGAATTTCCCGAATGCACCAAATAAAAGGCGGTGGCGAACTACACATCAGCGACATCGGTTTTCTATCTTCACAAGGCAAGGTCTATGAAAAAATGGGCGTAACACCCGACAAAGTTATCGAACTGAAAATATCCGACCTGCAAAACGGATTTGACCGAAGCATCTCCGAAGCGGAAAAAATGTATGAAGATTTTGCGATAAATAACGATTAGATTTTTTTGTAATTCGTAAATTTCTTTGAAAATAATAAAAAGAAGCAAATTCCGTGAATTGAATTTGCTTCTTTTTATTATTTTCAATTGCGACGGGACAAAAACTCCTTTAGCATAATGCTCCCAAGCATACAAATACTTGACAATAGCTTGACCCACAGGCATTTTGCTTCCGTTAGCGATATATTCAAAGTTTCCTTTACTGAAATTCAGATTGACACTTAAAAAATTATGGATTGAAACCGTGGGTCTAAGTCTTTCACCAATTTACCCAATTTATTATGAAATTTTGTGAGTTTCAGTTATTACTCTGTAAATTAAATTTTTTAATTTTTTGAGTCCCGCCTTATG
>JBGTHN010000403.1:0-5072 GCA_041746235.1 Pyrinomonadaceae bacterium
TCGCATCGAAAAATGAGAATTTCTGATGACAGTTTGTCAAAAATTTTCGAAAAGGTTCAGGAGAATTTAATAAAAGGGCTTTCCGGCAAAGCCGAACAAATTCTCAATGACACGCTCGAAAAATATACTTTGACAACTGAAAATCAAGCTCGCGTGGAAAGACATCTTTCTTATACGCTTGAAACTCTCGGACGCTACAAAGAATCGCTTGAAATCATAGACAAATATGATAATGAAGAACTCCTTGAAAAACTGGACATAGAAACAAAAGTTTTAGTTATCAACCAACTTGCCATTGCCTTAAACAACGCCAACGATCATCCCAAAGCGGTAGCACTTCTTAATTATTCCCTTGAATTGGCTAAAGAAGAGGATCTATCTGATTTATTTGGAGAAATTTACATTTCCCTATCGCGTGTTTATCGAAAATTAAATGAATTTCCGATTGCCCGTGATAATGCCCAAAAAGCCTTAAATTATTATCGTGAACAAGGCAGTTGGCGTGGAATGGCGGAAAGCTATCACACAATTGCAATTGCTCATCATCAGGAAGGCAATAGCAAAGATGCTCTGGAAAATTTTCAACTGGCGATTAAAATTGTCGGGACAAATCCCGCACCGTTTTTGCTTGGGAAAATTTATTCTGATATGTCTGGGTCATATTGGTTGCTTCGTCGTCCGCAAGATGGAATCACTTGTTTGGAAAAATCTATCGAATTCTTCTCACAAACTGAACATAAACTTCAGACGATTGCCGCTTATAATAATCTTGGAATCAATTTTACAATTTTGGGCGATTGGACAAATGCCGAGAGTATGATTCGGCGGGCGATTGATGTTTGTGAAGAAGTTAATCATCCGAATGTGGCGGCAGTTCTTGATTCGCTTGCCGAATTAAAACTATTACGTGGACAAATAAATGAGGCAAAAGAATTGCTTGAACGAGCGATTATTGTCGCCGAAGAAACTAAAAAAGAATGGTATTTGATTCAGGCAATGCGGACGCTTTCAAGATGCTTTCTGGCGGAAGGAAATCTTGATAAAGCAATTGAAACTTCCGAAAAAGCAATTAAAATTTGTCTTGAAATTGGCGAAACATCCTATGCAAATATGGCGAGATTAGTTCTAGCTGAAAGTTTTTTGGAAAAAGGCGATGTCGAAAAATGTGAGAAAAACTTGCAGTTGATCGAGGAAGAAAATCCTGAGGATGATTTTTTCGTTTTTGGAAACATACAGCGAATTTATGGCTTAATCGCTTTGAAACAGGGCGATGCTGAGGAAGCTTCGCATTATTTCAGTCGCAGTTTAACAATTTTCCAATCTGCTGAAGATTTATATTTTACGGCATTGAGTCATTTTCTTATCGGTGAATCGCTTTCCGTTAATCAACCGAAAAAAGCCTCGAAACACCTTATTTCCGCCAGCGAAATTTTCCGCAAACTCGGTGTAGATGCTTTGTATAAATCGGCGGAAGACAAAATTGAAAATCTCGGAAGTGAAAACACTACCGATGAGGAATCTTCGGCAAGTTCCCAACTATTGATGCAAAGATTAGCGGAAGCAACCGCTTCGCGTGAACTGCTTTTCCGTGAATTGACTTCTATTTTGCAACAGGAAAGCAAAGCCCGCCGCATAATTATTGCCGAATTAAACGAACAAAATCGCTTTTATCCATTTATAACTCACGGCTATACACCTGTGGAAAGTGCCGCTTTAGTTGATAAATTAAATGTTGCCAATGCCAAAAAAGAATTGGAAATTTTCTCAAAGACGAAAAATGTTGCAGTATTTCCATTAAAAACTTCAAATGCTTCGCCTGCGATTCTTCTTTTATACCCGAATTCGGGAGCAAGATTGCTGAATGGAAGTGATGTAAAACCGCTTTTGCGGGTGGTTGAACTTGGAATGGATGTCTGTGCATTGCGGGACAGAGACCGTATTCAACGCACCGAACAAGAAGCAAGTCCATTTACATCACACAGTTTGATGCCCGGCTTTATACATTCTTCTATGGCAATGACCGAACTCGTCGAAGAAGTTTATAAAATCCGTTCTTCCGATGTAACTGTTTTGATAACGGGCGAATCGGGAACGGGAAAAGAGCTTGTTTCAAGAGCAATTCATACAACTTCAAATCGCAAAGACAAGATATTTATTCCGTTTAACTGCACCACAGTTCCGAAAGAATTAGCCGAAGGACATCTTTTCGGTTACAAAAAAGGTGCATATACAGGAGCCGCACAAGATTCGCCCGGTGTAATTCGCACAGCCGACGGCGGAACACTTTTTCTTGATGAAGTTGGTGATTTGCCGATTGATGTTCAACCAAAATTATTAAGGTTTTTGCAGGAAGGCGAGGTTCAACCGCTTGGCGAAAAAAGTCCCATCAAAGTTGATGTGCGAATTATTGCTGCGACCAATATGGATTTAGAAGCAAACGTAAAAAATGGATTGTTCCGTGAAGATTTGTTTTATCGTCTGAATGTAATCCGCCTTCGCGTCCCGCCGCTTCGTGAAAGACGCTCGGAAATTGAGCCGATAGTCAATTATTATGTCAACCATTATTCAACCAGATTCAATAAAAAGGATGTTCAAATCACACCGCAAACAATTGATCTACTTATGGTTTGCGATTGGGTTGGAAATGTTCGCCAGCTTTGTAACGAGGTTCAAAGAATTGTTGCCCGTGCCGAAGATGGCGAAATAATTACGCCTGACCATCTTTCGCCTGAACTAAAACGCAGTGCAACGCCACTTACTCCGATTGAAGGCTCAAATGTCCGACCGATTATGTCACACTCAGGTTCAGTTGGAACTTATAATATTGGAGCGAATGGTTCCACATTGGAAGAAGCGGTTGGAGAACTTGAAAAACAAATGATTATTGATTGTTTAAGACGACACGATGGAAATATCTCACAAGTAGCCCGCGAATTAGATATTACCCGTCGCGGACTTTATCTAAAAATTAAGCGTTATGAAATAGACAGAGATAAAGCGGTCGGTTAAAACTTTTGAGTTTTGTTAAGTTTCTCTTGGTCAACTATTCCTATCGCCAAAGCCATAAGTAAATAAAAAACCATCGCAACCTCACCATCGCCGAGATTGTAATGAACTAAACCGCTTACAAAAAAACCAATTGTTCCACCCAAACAACCCAGGATAATTCCTTTTTCGATCCAATCATCAAATTCATTTCGCCTTAAAAATTTGAACATCTTCCATTTATAAACACCCAAAATCAAAAGCCACAAAAGCAAAGCGGGCAAGCCTCTTTCAACAACAAGTTGCAGAGGTGTCGAATGAAAATGTCCGGGCGGCAATCTTCCGTGATCGAACAAACCCCATTCTTCTTTGTAACGCTTGATGGAATCCATCCCGACACCGATCAAAAAATGTCTCGGATTTTGCGTCCATAAATCAAAACCTTCTCGATAAACCGTCTGTCGCCAGGTCGTCGAGTTATCTTTTGAATCAAAAAAATCAACATTGCGGGCTTGTTGCAAAAATAAAAGTCCACCAATCGCAACCGGAATTGAGATCACCAAAAGAATCAAAAACATTTTCCTCGATGCTCCAAGCAAAACGACCGAAAATGCCGAAACCATAAACGCCAATTGCGAAGCCCTAGTTACAGTCAAAAGCAATGCAAGTGCCATTAATCCAACGCAGACAAAAAGAAGAAAAAGAGATTTTTTGTTTTCAAATCTGTGTTTATCTGTGGATAATTTGCTTCTTCTTTTTCACTTTCTTTTTTTCTCCAACCTATTCCTGCAATAAAAAGCCCAAGTGCAAACGAACCGATCAACTGCAAAACTTCTGCATAAGTTGCATAATGCCCGTAAAACCCTGCCGAACGCCAATTTCTACTTCTTTTCCAACTTCCGACACCTAGTTTTTCCAAAGCATTTTCGCCTGTCAGCAAATCAGTTTTTTTGACTTCATTAACTAGAGTATAATCGGGGCGATAAATCTCTATTTTAACTTTTTCTTTTTGCTCAAATTCAGAAATTATATCTTCCGGCATGCGAATTTTTTTGCCATCAGCTTTTAAAAGCGTGTCGCCTTCCCGAATTTCGGCTTTAATCAGAGGACTGTCTGCTCTAACATCGTGTATTTCAACCCCACGACCGATAAGACGCACAATCGGTGTCCAAATCACATTGACCATACACGAGAAGATCAATGCAATTGCCAGAAATTTCACGGCTTTGATTGTCCGTAAATTGTTGATGGCAAAAAAGAAGATTAAAAACAAAGCGACATTGCGAAGTTTATCAAGTGAAATGTCAGGAGCATATGAGAAAATTGATGTAAAAACCGACCACAAGAAAAATGCTAAAAACGGAATAAATAATACGGTTTTGATAAATTTTGGTCGGGGCTTTACAAAAAATCTGGCGATCCAAAAAACCATTCCGAGAAGCCAAGCCGTTTGCGTTGCGGCAATCGAATGAGGTGCGGAAAGAGTCATTAAAACCAAAAACACAAACGCAGTTCGTTCAAGCCACAAGCCAATTTTATTTTCGGTTTCTATCCTTGCTATTGAATCTAATTTGTTTAATACACTCTCCATAAAATACAGATTTCAGATTTCAAATCTAAAATTTCATACAAATAAAATAAATTTGAAATCTAAACTTTGAACTCTGAACTCTAAACCTGCGAAGCATTTGTTTTGACATTCTTGCATTTACTAAAGTAGTCTGACAACTTGATGAAAAAACTTCCTGAAAATTTTGAAGAGTTCACCGAAAACCTTTTGCAAGAAATCGAATCGGTTGAAGGATATTTGTCGCCCAACGAAATTCGTTTTCTGGCTTTGCTCGCCGCTTGCCCAACTGCAAAAGGTGAAATTCTGGAAATCGGAAGTTTTAAGGGCAAATCAACTGTGATCTTAGCAAAATCTGCCGCTTTGACGGATAACGCAATCGTTCACGCCGTTGATCCGATGATCGCACCTTCGGAAACCGATCCCGATCTGAAAGGCGTTGAATCTTCTTTTCCCGAATTTCAAAAAAACATCGAAAAATGCGGAGTTGCTGATAAAATCGAATTTCATCAGAAATTTT
>JBGTHN010000404.1:0-2079 GCA_041746235.1 Pyrinomonadaceae bacterium
TTTGATAATTTCGGGCGGAGTTTCAGTTGGCGATTATGATTTTACAAAACCTGCTTTGCGGGAAATTGGTGCGGAAATTTACTTTGAAAAAATTTCGCTAAAACCGGGCAAACCGACTGTTTTTGCAAAATTGAACGACACATTGATATTTGGACTTCCCGGCAATCCCGTTTCAATTGCGGTTACATTTTTCGTTTTTGTGCGAATGGCTTTATTACAAATGCAAAATGCGAAACAAACAGAATTGAAACAAGGTTTTGCTAAATTGACGCACGACATCAAAGGTGCAAACGGACGCGATTCACTGCTTCCTGTGTCGCTTTCGACAAATCAAAATGGCGAATTAACGATTGAAACTCTGCGTTTTTCGGGTTCGTCAAATTTTATAAGATTTGCAATGGCAAATGGTTTGGTTTTTGTTCCGCAAGATACAATTTTGCAAAAAGGAGATGTCGCGGAAATTTATTTTCTTGAAAATTCGTTGTAAAAAGTTATGATTTTAATCGTTATTCCAATTTTAATTGTTGTGTTTTTTGCCACTCGTTACGGCATCAAATCCGATTCAAAAAACATTCGCATCTTTTCTTATATTGGTATTTTTCTGTCAGTTGCGATGATGGTTTTGCTTGCATTTGCACTTATTCTCGAAAGAATCGAAAATTAATTTATGAATAAACTTTCACATTTTGACGATAAAGGAAACATAAAAATGGTTGATGTTTCTGATAAGGAAATAACTTCGCGGACGGCAATCGCTTCAGGCAAAGTCTTGCTTAATCAAGAAACGCTCGAAGCTATAACCAATCAAACAAATCCGAAAGGAAATCCTTTGGAAATCGCACGAATTGCAGGAATTATGGGAGCGAAAAAAACTTCCGAACTCATTCCACTTTGCCATCAAATAAATCTTTCAAAAGTAAATGTTCACGCCGAAATAAAAGAATTCGGTATATATTTGCAAGCCGTTGCAAAAACCACTTCGCAAACAGGCGTTGAAATGGAAGCTTTGACAGCCGTAAGCGTTGCGGCTTTAACAATCTATGATATGTGTAAAGCAGTTCAAAAAGATATTCAAATTACGGAGATACAACTTGAATCAAAAATGGGCGGAAAGTCTAACTATAAAAGAATGTAGAGCGATTTTATCCAACGAAAGTTGAAATTTTAACAACTAAATATTAACTTGAGACGAACTTTAGTGTAAAATAAAGCGTAAGAGTTTTTGAGGATTTAAAGGAGTAAAAACATAAATGATAAATAAATATAAATTGTCCGAAGATGTGAAACCGCAAGTAAAACTTTTAATGGTTGCAACACTTATCAGCGTTTTGATTTGGGCGGCATCGTGGTATTTTCCGTTTGCAAATTATGTAGTTTATCCTTTGCAATTATTCGCAACCTTTGTTCACGAAGGAAGCCACGTTTTGGCAACCTTAATGACCGGCGGTTCGGTGCAAAGTTTAACTGTTTCACCCGATACAAGCGGTGTCGTTTGGTCTATGACGAACAGTTGGCTTTCGCAATTAATTGTTTCAAGTGCGGGATATCTCGGCACAACGCTCTTCGGAATCTTCCTTCTGATTTGGTTCAGATATAATTATTCCTCAAGAAACGCACTTTATTTTTCGTCCGCATTTGTCGGAATTATGACCATCGTTTTTGGCTTACTTGCTCCGCTTTGGAATCTATTGAGCCTTAAAGTCGGTGTCTTGGATATTGGTTTTACAGTTATTTCCGGTGCGGTTTTGACAGCCGGATTATTTGCAATTGCCAGATATTCTTCGATGAAATGGGTAAATTTCTCGCTTGCTTTTCTCGCCGTTCAATGTCTTCTAAATGCGGTATTTAGCTTGAAAGATCTATTCTTGATCTCTGCAACAACCGATGCTCAATCCGATGCGGCAAATATGGCGGCGGCAACAGGAATTCCCGCACTCGCTTGGGTTTTGATTTGGATCGTTGGTTCGGTAGTTATGATTTCCGTCGGTTTACGTTTATATGCAGTTTCGCAAAAATCAAAACAGCACGATTTACCATTTGAAGACTAAAGAGATTTTCAATTTTAGATTTGCAATTTGC
>JBGTHN010000405.1:0-3728 GCA_041746235.1 Pyrinomonadaceae bacterium
CGCAAACGAATAAAATCTTTTGTTTTCAAACACGCAATAATTGATTTTAAGCCGTTATGTCCACCATCCGAACCTTTTGGACGAAGCCTAATTGTGCCAAATGGCAAAGCCAGATCATCAACTATAACTATAACTTTTTGAATGTTCCGGTTTTCTTTTTTTAGCAAACAACTAATTGCTTCGCCGCTTAAATTCATAAATGTCTGCGGTTTAACTAGTTCAATTGTTTGATTATCAAAAACCGTCTGACCAATTAAAGCCCGACATTCATTACGCTTTATTTGCGAATGAAACTCATTTGCTAATAAATCTACAAGTAAAAACCCTAGATTATGACGAGTTTTTTCATACCTTTCGCCCGGATTGCCTAAGCCTACGACTAGCCAATTTGTATCAATTAAATGCGTTTGTTCACTATCTTGCATTTTGTCCGATACCATAATTAACTATACGAAAAAGGTAAAGTTAGAAAGTAAAAGCATTATCAATAAAGATAATTTTTTACTTTCTACATTTTACTTTTACTCGCTTCCTTCTTCTTCTTCAGTAGTTTCTTCACCTTCTTCACCAACAATTGTAGGTTCTGTAACTTCTTCTTCCTCGGTTTCTTCAACTTCTTCTCTTACAAAGATAACTGCAGCGATTGTTGATTCTGGTGATTCCATAATTTCAAAATCATCGTCAACCTTAATATCCGCAATACTAATTGACTGACCTAATTCTAAATCTTCAACATTTACATCAATCGTATCTGGAATATTGCTCGGCAAACATTTGACCGTGATTTCACGCATTTGTTGTTCAAGCATTCCGCCATCATCTCTGACTCCAATCGGTTCACCAATTAAATTAACCGGAATTGTAAGTTCAAGTTTTTCGCCTTTTGCCAAACGACGTAGATCTGCGTGCAACAAACGCCCGTGAACCGGATCAATTTGTCGGTCTTGAAAGATAACACGACTTTCGCCAACGCCTTCTATATCAAGCGTAAAAAGTGTGTTTGCACCGGAATCAGAGCGAATGATCGCCGCTAAATCCTTTAAATCAGCAGTGATCGCAACCGCATCACCTTCGCCGCCATAGACAGTTGCAGGAATTTTTCCCTCACGTCTTAAACCTCGTGCGAAGTTCGATCCGCGTCCATCTCTTTTCTCAGCTTTAATTACAAATTTTTCTGCCATAATCTTTTACCTTTAAATCATTCTATATTATATAAAAAGGAATGAAACACTCGTTTCATCGTGGATTGATTTGATCGCAGTTGCGAGTAATTCGGCAACGCTCAAAACTTCAATTCTTCCCTCATTTCTTAATTCTTCGCCATCTGCATCAAGCGGAATTGTATCCGTTACAATAATTTTTTTAATATGCGAACCCCGCAAATTTTCTATTGCGTTTCCCGACAAAACTGCATGCGAAAAACACGCGTAAATGTCGTTTGCACCATTTTTATGTAATGCCGAAGCAACTTTACAAATCGTTCCACCTGTATCACATAAATCGTCAACGATCAGACAATTCATTCCTTCAACGTCCCCGACTACATTCATAACTTCGGCAACATTTGCCTTTTCACGCCGTTTATCTACCAAAACTAACCCAGCATCTAAACGCTTTGCATAAGCCCTTGAACGCTCTGCACCACCTGTATCGGGAGCAACTACGACTAAATCTTTGATCGGGTTCGCTTGAAAATAATTCACAAAAACAGGTGCTGCATATAAATGGTCAACCGGAATATCAAAAAAACCTTGAATCTGCGAAGCGTGTAGATCAAGAGTTAAAACTCTGTCCGCACCAGATGAATCAATCAAAGTTGCCATCAATTTTGCAGCAATCGGAACTCTCGGACGATCTTTTTTATCGCTTCGTGCATAACCAAAATATGGAATCACCGCTGTTACTCTTTCCGCCGAAGCACGCTTGAAAGTATCAAGCATAATCAGCAATTCCATCAAGTTTGAATCGGTCGGTGGGCAAGTCGGTTGAATTATAAAAACATCCGCACCACGAACATTTTCACCAATCTGAAAGTTAAATTCGCCATCGGAAAAACGATTCGTGTCCGCCATTCCTAAATCACAGCTTAAATAGCTGCAAATTTTCTTGGCTAAGTCCTCGTGTGCATTTCCTGAAAAAATTTTAATGTTGCCAGTTACGCTCATTTTTCTTTTTTTTACAAACTTTCACAATCATTCACAATAAAAACAAATGACGAGCAACTTTATTTTTCAAGTTGCCCGCCAATTCATTTATTAAAATATGCTGGGGCGGAAGGATTCGAACCTACGAATGCCGATACCAAAAACCGGTGCCTTACCACTTGGCGACGCCCCAATAAACGGTCTAGAAACTTTTTGGAAGCAAATGTTTACACGGATCTAAAGAGTTTTGATACTCTTGCCGTGAAATCGTTTTGACAGCAAATTTACGCATATTTGCTTCATTTTCAAATGCATTAAAAGCAACTTGCTGTGTTTCTTCATTGTCAAAGATTGCAAAGACGCTTGCTCCGCTGCCTGATAATAACGCGGTTTTCGCTCCCGATTCCAAAAGCTTTTCTTTTATACGTTTTATTTCAGGTTCGATCTTAAAGACACTTTCTTCAAAATCATTTACAAAGTTCAAATGCCCTGATTCAAGCCAGTTAGCTTCATCACGGCAAATTTTGAGAATACTTTTTGAATCAATGTTTGTCAAGTCTTGAGCATTTATTCTTCTATATGCTTCGACAGTTGAAATTTCAATATTTGGAGTAATGATTAACAAACAATTCCCATCAAAATTCTTCAAGGGTTTTATTTCAGTTCCGCGTCCAGTACCAAGTGCTGTTCCACCGTATAAAAAAAACGGAACATCTGCACCGATTTCTGAGCCGATTTCGCATAATTCTTCAAAACTGATCTGCAAATCGCAAAGGGTTGAAAGTCCTAATAAAGCCGTTGCCGCATTTGAAGAACCGCCGCCAAGTCCACCGGGAAACGGTATATTTTTTTCGAGATGAATCTTTCCAACAATTGTTTTGTTTGTCTTTTCGAAAAGCAACTTCCCTGCTTTTATTATTAAATTTTCATCATTGATCGGAACATTTTTATCATTGCAAGTTAACCTCAATTCAACTGATTCTTGAAATGTTAGTTTATCGCCCAACGAAATTGTCTGAAAAGCCGTGCAAAGTTCGTGATAATTGTCACTTCGTTTGCCAAGAATTCGTAAAAACAAATTAATTTTTGCAAATGAAGGAAGTGTAAAGGATTTCGCCATCATCAAAACAGCATAAAAAATTGCTGTAATAACTGCAATTTGCCAATGTTTTTTTCTTTAGTTCTCTAAAAATACTTGAGTGAAAAAATACGTTCCATCCTCTGTTATAGAAATTCCGATGCCTGATTCTAGCCAGCGTTCATCCAATAGATTTTTGCGATGACTTTCGGAAAGCATCCAACGTTCCACAGCGAATTCTGCCGGATTTTCAAATCCTTTGTTGTATGCGATGTTTTCGCCGATTGCTTTCCATTTATTAACACCCAAATTAAATGCCCTTTGATTTACCATTTCACCGTTGAGTCCAATATGGCTAAAAAAGTTATGTTTTGCCATATCTTTTGAATGTTTTCGTGCAAGCTCGGCAATTTTATCATTCCATTTAATAGGATTCAGCTCATTTTCCGTTCGTTTTTGGTTAATTAAATTAAAAGTCTTTTTTTCTAAATCATAATCATCTGATT